>CAMLSI010000008.1 GCA_946482585.1 uncultured Lysobacteraceae bacterium | reverse complement strand
CGCCTACGGGATGGATCGGCAGCACGAATGCCGACACGGACGCGGCGCGGAACACGATGAGCTGCGGCGGCGCCGCGTAGGCCGGCGTCGGCCCCGTGCTGCTGGCGAGGACGACTGTCTGCGCATCGACGGCGCGGCCGTTGCCGACCCACGTCGTGTTGCCGGCCGGCGCCTGCTGTTCGAGCACGCCCTCCCACATCAGCGTGTCGCGATGGAGGACCGCGCGAAACGCTCCGTTGACGCGCCCGTTCTGTCCGAACGCCCACAGGCGTCCGTCCGGCGCGTCGACGACGGTCGTCGCCGTGCGTGAAATCACGTTGTCGAGCACTGCGGCGCGGCGCAGGCTGCCGTTCGCGGCGAGCAGCACGACGAAGCCGCGCTCGCCGCCTTGTGCCCGCGTCACGCGTCCGCTGATCGCGATGTCGCCGTTGCCGAGCTGATTGACGCCGAGCGGCAGCTCTTCCGCGCCGAGTCCCGGTATCCACTGATCGAGATCGACCGCGGTCACACCGCCGTTCCCGAAATCGGCGTCGAGCAGGCCGGTATCCTTGCGTACGCGGAAGATCTGCAGGTCCTGCTCGCCGCCGGGCGCGGTGAGCGAACGCGCGACGACCATGTGGCCGTCGGCCTGGCACAGCCCGGGCGTGAACTCCGCTGGCGTACCCGGCAGATCGAAACTCTGCTTGCCGTCATCGCTGAAGCTCGTGTCGTAGTCGCCGTCGTCCCGCAGGCGCACCGTCACGATCCGCTGCCACCCGGATGCCGCGCCGGTGATCGTGAGCGTGCCGTTGGGTCCCTGGCACGCGACGTAGGCGCGATCGACCGCCTGACCGTTGACGGTCTGGAAGCCGTAGTTGCGCATGCCGCCGTCGCCGAACGCCGGATCCAGCGGACCGACGTGCGCGACGGCCGGATCGCCGCACAAAAAAGGAAACAATAGTGCAATAGCAAGACGTCGCATGGTGGACTCCAGACCCGCGCGCGAGCCGCGCTTTCCGCAATACGCATTCGCGCGGTGTTTTCTCCGACGGCTATTCCAGGCCGCTCGCGAACAGACGGTCGACAGCGATGCGCGCGACGAGATAGTCGCGGCCGCCGCCGCCGTTGCTGCAGCTCGCATCGACGTTGCCGACGAGCACCGGCGCACCGTTCCAGAGCGCCGCGCCGGAGAAGTCCTGCTCGACCAGCGATGCCTGGCAGCCGCTGCCGGAGGCGCGGAACGCCGAGGTCTGAGCGCCGGCGGCGCCGAACGTGGTATCCACGCGGTCGCTGCCGATCGCCGGACCGATCTGCGCCATCGCCAGATGCATGCCGCGCGGCGTCGGGCTGCCGATGCGCTCTACCGAGTACGTGGCGAGCACGCGGTCGCCGGGCAGCACGACGGCCGACTGCATCGCGTAGGTTCCCGACGGCGTCAGCGTCTCGCCGGGCAGGCTCGCATCGGGCAGCGGCAGATAGAACTTGCCGCCGGCTCGATAGATCATGAGGCCGGTCAGGTAGCGCGCCGGACTGCTGCCCTCGACGAACTGGATCTGCGACACCGCGAGCACATCGCCGCGCACGCGAACGCCGCGTCCGGTATAGATCGGATTGCCGGTCGCGTTCGGCGCCGCGTCGGGTGTGTCGATCCAGGCCAGCGTGGTGCGGTCCAGGCGCACGCGGAACGGCGTGACGCGCGTGCTGCCCGGATAGGCGCCTTCGACGACGCCCCAGATCGTGCCATCGCTCGCGAGCATCGCGGTCATCAGGGTGTTGGCGCTCGGCCGGTTCGCCACGTCGATGTAGACGCGCGCGGCCGGCACGCTGCCGTCTTCGCGAACGCGCGCCGCGAACGCCACGAGCCGGTTCGGCATGCCGACATGTCCCGTCAGCAGGACTTCGCCGCCATCGAGCAGCGTGAGGGCGAGCGGCGATTCGGTGCGTTCCAGGCCGCTCTGCCAACTGTCGAGATCCAGCAGGCTCGTACCGCCCTGCCCGAACGACGCGTCGAGCTGGCCCGTCGCCGCCTCGATGCGCAGCAACTGGACATCCATTTCGTTGCTCGCATCGGTGCGAAGGCGCCGCGCGAGCAGGATCTTCCCGTTCGGCAGGCACAGGCCCGCCATGTAGTACTCCTGCGTCATCGCGAACGGCACGCTGACGCGACCGCCGGCGCCGTAGGACGGGTCGTAGTCGCCGTTGGGCAGCAGGCGCATCGTGACGAGCCGCGTCGCGTCGGACGCCTCGCCGGTCACGACGAGCGTGCCGCCGGGGCCGGGGCACACGACGGCCGCCGCGCGGTCGTTGCGGCCGCTGCCGTTGACGGACTGGAAGCCGTAGTTGCGCATGCCGCCGTCGCCGAAGGTCGGATCGAGCGGACCGTCGTGCGCGTTCGCACCGGGGGTCGCGGCGGCCAGCGCGAGCGCCGCCGTCCACACGAGAATTTGCGGGAACATGGTCAGGGAACCGGAAGCCGCGCCAGCTGCGCATCCTTGCAGTACGCAACGGCGCGGCATTTTCTCCGCAGGCTAATCGCGGGCTGTCGCGTGGACGCGCTCCACATCGAGCCGCGCGACGAGATAGTCGAGTCCGCCGCCGCTGTTGTTGCAGCTCGAATCTACGTTGCCGACCAGGGTCGGCGCGCCGCTCCACAGTGCCATGCCGGAAAAATCCTGTGCCACGGGCGCCGCCGTGCAGTCGCCGCCGACCGGACGGAATCGCGCCGTCTGCGCGCCGCCGATGCCGAACGACTTGACCAGCCCGTCGCTGCCGATCGCCGGACCGACGTGCACCATGGCCAGATGCATGCCGACGGGTGCGGATTCGCCGCTGCGCGTGACGGCGAAGGACACCAGCACGCGATCGCCCGGCAGCAGCAGCGCCGACTGCAGCGCGTACCGGGACGAGAGCGTCAGCGCTTCGCCCGGCAGGTTCGGCGCCGGCAACGGCAGGAAGACCTTGCCCGTCGCCCGATAGATCATGAGTCCCGGAAGCCCGCGCGCCGGCGTCGAACCGACGACGTGCTGGATCAGCGGCACGGCGAGCACGTCCTCGCGCACGCGAACGCCGCGTCCCCCATAGATTTCGTCGCCGGTGCGATTGGGCAGCGGATCGGGCACGTCGAGCCATTGCAGCGTCACGCGATCGAAACGCACGCGGAACGGCGTGACGCGATCGCTGCCGGGCTGCTTGCCTTCGATGATGCCCCAGAGGTTGCCGTCGCTGGCCGTGATCGCGGCCATGAAGGTATTGGCGGTCGCGCGATGCGCCACATCGGTATAGACGCGCGCGACCGGCACGTAGCCGTCATCCTGGATGCGTGCCGCAAACGCCGCGACGCGATCGGCGACGGAGACATGGCCGGTCAGCAACACTTCACCGCCATCGAGCGGGATCAGCGCCAGCGGCGACTCGGTGCGCTGCAGTCCGGCATGCCAGGCGTCGAGATCGAGCATCGTGGCGCCGCCCTGCCCGAACCCCGGATCGAGCCGCCCGGTGCCCGCATCGAGGCGCAGCAGCTGGATGTTCGTTTCGCCGATCGTGCCGATGCGCGTACGGCGCGCGAGCAGGATCTTGTTACCCGGCAGGCACAGGCCCGCCATGTAGTACTCGGGCGTCATCGCGAACTCGACGCTGACGCGGCCACCGTAGCCGTAGCCAGGATCGTAGTCGCCGTTGGGCAACAATCGCATCGTGACGAGACGCGTCGCGTTCGATGCTTCGCCGGTGACGACGAGCGTGCCGTTCGGGCCGGGACATGCCACCGCGGCAGCCTTGTCGTCGCGGCCACTGCCGTAGTACGACTGAAAACCGTAGCTGCGCATGCCGCCGTCGCCGAAAAAGGGATCCAGCGGGCCGTCGTGCGCGTCCGCCGTAACGGCCGCGGCGCACAGCGAAATCGAGAAAAGCATCGTGCGGAATCGGGAAATCATGAAGGTGTCGATCGGTTTGCGCGCGAGCCGCGCACGCCGCAATACGCACTTGTCCGCCGATTCCTCCGCCGGGACGGGTACGCCCTAACACGGACAACCGTCGTCGTGGGTCACGGCCTCGGCGAATCCGGCTCGGATCTCGACGACCCTGCCGTTCTCGAGCGCGAACACGAACGCATGACGGCCGTCGCGCGAAACGAGGCTCACGTTGCGACGGCGCTCGTTGTATTTCTGTCCGCTCGACGCCAGCGTTCGCGCATAGGCGCGATGTACCTGCGCCTCGCGCGCGCCGACGCGAACGCCGGCGCGTGTCGACAACGCGGGGCCGGTCGCGCTGATGCGCACGAGCAGTCCGTCCTCGAACATCAGCGCCAGCTGCGGTGCGCCGCGCAACGGCCGTTCGACGCAACCGCGCCAGTCGAAGCGCGGATCCGCCGGATCGTTCGGCGCGCCGGGGACGGCCGTTGCCAGCGCATGGCCTGCCGCATGAAAGGCACGCCGGCTCATGCCGATGCGCAAGTCGCCGGAACCGTGCCAGCTCAGACGGTCGCCGGCAGCGGCGGACAGCGCCGGAAACAGGAGCAGCGTCGCCAGCACGGTTGCGTGCATCGTCATCGGAAGTGCCTCGTCGCGATTGCCGTTGCGACTGCACTACGCGAAACCGTCCGGCCTTCTCCGCGGGGCGGCAGGCACCGCGACGCAAGGCTCGGCGATTCGTGGAGCGGGTTTGCGAGGCCGCACGCAGCCGCTCACTTCACGTGTGCGAACACGTCCGTCTTGAGCCAGGCGCACGCATGCGCCCATTCGCGATTCACCGACGACGGGCTGATCTCCAGCGCCTGCGCCGTCTCGTCGATCGTGAGGCCGGCGAACACGCGCAGTTCGACCACGCTGGCAGCGCGCGGATCGAGCTGCGCCAAGGTCGCCAGCGCATCGTCGAGGGCGACGAGCTCGGCCGGATTGGCCATGATCGGCACGTCGATGCCGGCGTCCAGCGATTCCGGCACGATGCCGGCGCCGCGTTTGTCGGCGAGCTTGCGTCGCGCACGGTCGACGAGGATCTGGCGCATCGCGCGCGCGACGATGCGGACGAAATGGCCGCGGTCTTCCGCTGCCGGCGCAGTGCGCGCTTCGATCAGCTTGATCAGCGCATCGTTGAGCAGCGCGGTCGGCTGCAGGGTGTCGTGGCCGGCCTCGCTGCGCAGCACGACGGCGGCAAGTCGCTTGAGTTCGCCGTAGAGCTGGCCGAACACGCGGTCGCGCGCGACTGCGTCGCCGCCCTGCCAGTGGCGAATCCAACCGGTGATGTCGGCGTAGTCGTCCATGCGCGCAAGCATAAGCCGGGAGGAGGTCGGGACGGGCGTGCGCGGGTTCTCGGCTTTGCGCAGCGGGCGCGCTGCGCGCCGCCGCCGCCGCCGCGGACGGGGCCCGGCAGCGGCCATGCCGCGCGGAGAAACGCGACCGTTTCTGCGTACGGCGATCGCGAGGACGGCATGACGCCGTCGACGGAGCACGACCATGCACGCGAAGACCCTGACTTTCCTCCTCCTGGCCCTGACCGCGGCCGCACCGACGTCCGCCGCCGAGATCCTGCGCGACGATTTTCACAGCACCGCGAGCGGCTGGCAGAACAAGGCCGCGACGACCGACGAGGACCTCGGCTTCGCGGTCTACACGGACAGCGGCAAGTACCAGATGACGCCGGTCCACGACGACACCTTCGGCTTCATTCCCGCGCCGCGCCAGGCCGAGAACGGCAACGTGCGCATCGAAGCCGACCTCTTCGTCTACGCCGGCATCGGCGCCGGCGCGGGCGGCCTCGCCTGCCGCTTCCAGGACCATCAGAATTTCTACGCGTTCCTCGTGCGCGGCGATGCGGCACTGCTCATCGTCAAGGTCAGGAACGGCAAGGCGACGCCGCTCGCGCAGGGCAAGGTCAAGAGCGTGATGGCCGGCACCGCCGATACGCGCCTCAGCGTCGAGTGCAACGGCGACACCCTGCGTTTCAAGGCCAGGAACGGCAGCACCCTCGAGACGCGCGACGGCGACCTCGCCGCGGGCCGCAGCGGCCTCGTCGTGATCGGGCAGAAGATGGCCGGCACCAGCGCCGCGTTCGACAACTTCGTGCTCGCGACCCCGTGAGACCGCGCAGACCGGTGCCCGCAGGGCCGCCGACGGCGTGCGCACGCCGTCCCGCATGCACGGGCCGGCTCGCGCGCCGCGGTGCTGCCGTCGTCGGCCGCCCGCGCGGCCGGCGCGGCGCCTCGCGACTTGAGCAGGCACCCGCACAGCGGCTAGGGTCGGCGTTCGCGCCTGCGTGCCGGCCATCGGGAGAACCGCGTGCTATCGAGACTTTGCCTGCTGCTGACCGTCGCGTTCGCACACGCGACGGCCGCGCAGACGCCGGCCGCACCGGCGGCGCCGGAACACGCGGACGCGATCGCGGCACTGAGCAAGCGCTACGACGAGCAGCCGCAGGCGCACTACCTCGCCTATCTGATCGCCCGTTTCTCCGCCGAGGACGGCCTCACCGAAGACGCGCTGCAGTGGCTCGCGCTGCTGCACAAGCGCGGCTGGGACCTCGGCGTGAATCCGCGCGATTTTCCGCGCCTGCAGAACCGCGACGAGTTCCGCGCGATCCGGCTCAAGCTGCAGCGCCAGCAGTCGCGGCGCGAGCGCGGCCAGCGCGCGTTGCTGGTCAATGTGGCCGGGCTCGTGCCCGAAGGACTCGCCTTCGACGCGGCGCGCGACCGTTTCCTGATCGGTGCGATGAACGCAGCGCAGATCCACACGGTCGACCTGAAGGGGCGAGTCGCGCCGTTCTGGTCGTCGAACGAAGCGGTCGTCGTGCTCGGCATGACGGTATCGGCCGACGGCGAGTCGTTGTTCGCCGCGGTCAATCCGACGACGCGCGTGCGCGAGGCCGGCACTGCCAAACCGTTCGTCGTGCGCATCGCACTCGCCGACGGCCGCGAACTCGCGCGCTTGCCCGCGAACGAGGCCGGATTCCTCAACGATCTCTGTGTGATGCGCGACGGCCGCGTATTCGCGACCGACAGCGACCAGAGCCGCGTCTTTCGCGCCGACGCGAACGACACCGCATTGCGGCCCTGGCCGGAACCCGGCCACACGATCGCGGCCAACGGCATCGCCTGCGACGACGCGCGCCATGCGCTCTATGTCGCGGTCTACAACGGCGTCAGCCGCATCGACGTCGCGAACGCGCAGGCGCAGTTGCTGCCCGCGCCGAAAGGCGTCGCCATCGGCGGAAACGACGGCCTGTACCTGCACGGCCGCGATCTCATCGGCGTGCAGAACGGCTTCGGCGCCGGCCGCGTGCTGCGTGCGCGCCTGTCGGCCGACGGCACCGCGATCAAGCACGTCGAAACGCTGGAATCCGCCATCGTCGATCTGAACGAACCGACCACCGGCGCGCTGACGCCCGACGGCTTCGTCTACATCGCGAACAGCCAGATCTGGAAATGGGACGACAGGACGGAAGGATTGCGCGACGGTGCAAAGCTTGCGCCGATCCTGTTGCGGCGGGTGCCGTTGTAGCGTGCTCCGCACGGAGTCCCCCGCTTGAGCCCTCCCCTACAAGGGGAGGGCTATTTCTCGCTTCGCTGTTCCGCTTCCCGATTCCCGCCATCAGCGGTCGTACGCCGACTCCCCGTGCGAGGTGATGTCGAGACCTTCGCGTTCCTCGTCCGCCGCGACACGCAGACCGCCCGACACCAGGCCCGCGATCTTGAAGGCGATGAACGCGACGACGGCGGACCAGAGCACCGTCACGACGACGCCGGTGCCCTGCACCAGCAGCTGCGCACCGATCGAGTACGAATCGGCGACCTTGTTCGCGACGTAGTCGTAGATGCCGGTGCCGCCGAGCGAGGGCGCGGCGAACACGCCGGTCAGCAGCGCACCGACGATGCCGCCGACGCCGTGCACGCCGAACACATCGAGCGCGTCGTCGGCCCGCAGCAGGCGCTTCAGGCCCGTGACACCCCAGAGACAGGCCAGACCCGCGATGAAGCCGATCGCGAGCGCACCGCCGAGGCCGACGAAACCGGCCGCCGGCGTGATACCCACGAGACCCGCGACCGCACCCGATGCCGCGCCGAGCATCGACGGCTTGCCCTTGCCGATCCATTCGCCGACAGTCCACGCGAGGATCGCCGCGCACGGCGCGATCAGCGTGTTGACGAAGGCGAGCGCCGCCGCGCCGTTGGCTTCGAGCGCGGAGCCCGCGTTGAAGCCGAACCAGCCGACCCAGAGGATCGCGGCGCCGGTCATGGTCAACGCGAGGTTGTGCGGCCGCATGGCCTCATGGCCGTAGCCGATGCGCTTGCCGACGAGCCACGCACCGACGAGACCGGCCACGGCCGCGTTGATGTGCACCACGGTGCCGCCGGCGAAATCCAGCGCACCGCGCTTGAACAGGAAGCCCGATGCGGCCGTGGCTGCGTCGCCCGCGGCCTGGTCGGTGAACGCGTCCGGACCCGGCCAGAACCAGACCATGTGCGCAATCGGCACATAGCTGAAGGTGAACCAGATCAGGGTGAACACGAGCACCGCGGTGAAGCGGATTCGCTCGGCGAACGCGCCGACCACGAGCGCGCAAGTAATGCAGGCGAACGCCGCCTGGAACGCAAAATAGCCGAGCTCCGGCACGACCACACCCTTGGAGAACGTCGCCGCATTCGCTTCGGGCGTGAGCCCCTTCATGAACAGCCGGTCGAAACCGCCGAAGAACGCGTTGCCCGATGTGAACGCGAGGCTGTAGCCGTACAGGCTCCAGAGCACCGCGACGAGCGCGAACACGAGCACGCATTGCATCAGCACCGACAGCATGTTCTTGGAGCGCACGAGGCCGCCGTAGAACAAGCCGAGTCCGGGCAGCGTCATGAAGATCACGATCGCGGTGCAGACCAGCAGCCAGGCCGTATCGCCCTTGTTCGGCACGGGCGCGGCCTGCGCGAACAGGTCCGGCGCGAATCCACCGAGCACGATCGCCGCGGCGGCGGCGCACAGCGTAGCTGTGCGCGGAACGAAAATCGAAGTCATGGTGTTCCCCCTCAAAGCGCGTCGTCGTCGGTTTCGCCGGTGCGGATGCGCACCGCATGCTGGAGCTCGAGCACGAAGATCTTGCCGTCGCCGATCTTGTCGGTCCGCGCGGCGGTCGTGATCGCCTCGATCGCGATGTCTTCGAGGTTGTCGGGCACGGCTGCCTCGATGCGGATCTTCGGCACGAAATCGACGACGTACTCGGCGCCGCGATAGAGCTCGGTGTGGCCTTTCTGCCGGCCGTAACCCTTGACCTCGGTCACGGTGATTCCGCTGACGCCGGCTTCCGACAGCGCTTCGCGGACGTCGTCGAGCTTGAACGGCCGGATGATGGCAACGATCAGTTTCATCGGAACTCCCGTCTAGAAAGCTTTGGTGAGGGTCAAGGTGCCGGTCGCGCGTCCGAGGAAGTTGCCGAAGGCATTGGTGTAGACGCTGCGCTGCGCGTTGGTGTCGGCGTAGGCGACCGCGAGCGACCAGCCCGCGTCGAAGTTGCGCGTGACGCCGAGCTTCCAGTCGGTGTACGAGGCCGCCGACGTGCGCTTCACGCGCTGGCGGCCCGCGTGGGCGTTGAGCACCCAGCCCGGGCTGAACTCATAGTTGACGTTGGCGTCGAGATATCCCGAGCCGTCGGAGTCGGCGAAGCCGAATAGATTGGTGACTGCGTGCAGATACTTCAGCGATGCGGGACCGAAGGTCGCGCCGATGAAGACCTCGGTCGTGTACGGACGCACGAAACCGCCCGGATAGTCGCCGGGGTAGTAGTAGGTGTAGACGCCGGCGTCGAGCTTCAGCGACTCGCTCACGTTGCCGCGCCAGCCGGCGTAGGCGTCGAGCTCGACGCTGTTGCTGATCGGCAGCGAGGCGCTCGAATAGTCGGACAGCCAGCTGACGTTGCTGCCCCAGATGCCGGCGTAGATGCCGCTGTCGTGGGCGTATTCGACGCCGCCCTGCAGCGCGGGTTCCTGGTTGGTCTGGGACAGGCCGCGGAACAGATAGTCGCTGGTCAGGGCGAGCGTGCCGCTGACGGCGGCGTCGGCGCGGGAGGCGCCGAGGAAGATCGAGGACGCAGCAAACGCGCCCACGCAAAACGTGGTGACGAGACGAGGCATGTTGGGTGATTCCCGTTCGGTGAGTTGGTTGCCGCCGCGCCGCAGCGCAACGGTGGCAGTCCGTGCCGGTCCACTCCGGGTATCCGGGGCTGTTCCGCCCCTCGGTTCCGTTCACGCCTGGCTCGTGGCGAAAACGGACCATGTCGCCGCATCCCGCGGCCGGCACGCGAGCTTCGCGAGAGCCCGCGCACCACCCTTCCCGAACGGCCGCGCGTCCGCGCGACCAGAATTTCTAGTTGTTGTTTTTTTCTAGTTGTTGCTTCTTCTCGTTATTACCTCGGCCTGCCGTGCGAATCCCGCGCTGCAGACCCTCACCGTCTGTCGCCCCACCCTCTCTCCCAGACTCGCCTGGGAGAGAGGGCTCAAGCTTGCAGCGCTCTTCGCGTCAGATCGCGTAGTACATCTGGTATTCGAGCGGATGCGTCGACGCGCGGAACTTCGTGACTTCCTGCATCTTCAGTTCGATGTAGGCGTCGATGAAGTCGTCGGAGAACACGCCGCCGGCCTTGAGGAAGTCGCGATCCTTGTCCAGCGCCTCGAGTGCCTGGTCCAGGCTGTGGCAGACGGTCGGGATGTTCTTTTCTTCTTCCGGCGGCAGGTCGTAGAGATCCTTGTCCATCGGCGCGCCCGGGTCGATCTTGTTCAGGATGCCGTCGAGACCGGCCATCATCAGCGCGGTGAACGCGAGGTAGCCCGAGTTCATCGGATCCGGGAAGCGGATCTCGATGCGGCGGCCCTTCGGGTTCGTCACGAACGGAATACGGCAGCTGGCCGAACGGTTGCGCGCCGAGTAGGCGAGCATGACCGGCGCTTCGAAACCGGGCACGAGGCGCTTGTAGCTGTTCGTCGTCGAGTTCGTGAACGCGTTGATCGCGCGCGCATGCTTGAAGATGCCGCCGATGTAGTACAGCGCGGTCTGCGACAGGCCCCCGTAGAGATCGCCCGAAAACAGATTCTGGCCGCTCTTGGCCAGCGACTGGTGCACGTGCATGCCCGAGCCGTTGTCGCCGACGATCGGCTTCGGCATGAAGGTCACGGTCTTGCCGTTCTTGTGCGCGACGTTGCGGATGACGTACTTGAGCAGCGCGAGCTCGTCGGCCTTCTTCACCAGCGTGTTGAAGCGCGTGCCGATTTCGCACTGGCCCGCGTTGGCGACTTCATGGTGGTGCACCTCGACGACCTGGCCCAGCGC
Source organism: uncultured Lysobacteraceae bacterium (assembly GCA_946482585.1). The sequence goes on along the minus strand of CAMLSI010000008.1, from coordinate 18,674 downwards.
TTCGAGCGCGAGGCACATCTCGCCGCGCAGATCCTGGAACGAATCGACCGGCGGCAGCGGGAAGTAGCCGCCCTTCACGCCCGGGCGCAGGCCCGAGTTGCCTTCTTCGTAGCGGTACTTCGAACTCCAGGCGGCTTCCTGCGATTCGATCTCGTAGAACACCTTGCCCATGTCGTTCTGCCAGCGCACCGAGTCGAAGATGAAGAACTCGGGTTCCGGGCCGAAGAACGCGGTGTCGGCAAGGCCGGTGGATTTCAGGAACGCCTCGCCGCGCTTGGCGATCGAGCGCGGGCAGCGCGAATAGGCCTGCATGGTGCTCGGCTCGAGCACGTCGCAGGTGATGGCCAGCGTCTTGTGCGCGAAGAACGGATCGATCACGGCCGAATCGGCATCCGGCAGCAGCACCATGTCGGATTCGTTGATGCCCTTCCAGCCGGAAATCGACGAACCGTCGAACATCTTGCCGTCTTCGAAGGTGCCGGCGTCGATCGCATGCGCCGGGAAAGTCACGTGATGCTGCGTGCCGCGCATGTCGGCGAAACGCAGATCGACGAATTCGATGCCTTCGTCCTTGATGAGCTTGAGAACCTTGTCGACGGACATTGCAGCTGACGCCTGTATGGGAGGAGAGTGACTCTCCTATGGCAAGTCGTGTGCCATCGCAGCAAACATCGACAAATCAATTGGTTGCCGGATTCCAGCAGGGACGGGCGATCCGAATTTTCACCAAACCGGTGCGATCTTGCGAAAATTCGCACCGATTTGGTTCATCGATCCGGCAATGCACCGCCGTACAACGAAAAAAGCCCTCCCCGCGACCGGGGAGGGCTTTTCGCAGTGCCGGACTGCAGTGCCGCGGATCAGAACGTGATCGACCAGCTGTCGATCCTGCCGGTGTCGCCGGCCCCGTTGTCGTTCACGCGCAGCTTCCACGTGCCGTTCAGGGCTTCGCTCGACAGGTTCAGGGTCACGGTCTTGTTGATGTTGTCCGTGCCGCCGCCGGTGCGGTTGTGGATGTTGTACAGCGTGCCGTCCGGAGCGACGAGGTCCACCTTCAGGTCGCCCTGGTAGGTGTGCACGATCGCGACGGTGACCGAGGCATTGGTCGGCGCGTTGCCGGTGCGGCCCGATACGGTGATCGGACTGTCGACGGTCGTGTTGTCGCCGATCGCGAAGTCCGTCGTGTTGCTGTAGGTCTGCGTGCCGCCACTGCCGCCCGCGGTGTAGCTGCCGGTGAGGCTGAAGTTCGACGATGCCGAGTAGCCGTAGACCGTCACGTAGTAGGTGCCGGCCTGCGCCGTCGCAATGGTGCAGGTCTCGGCCGTCGTGCTGCCTTCGGACTTGCAGTCGTAGGACGAGGACGACGCCGCCGAATTGAACTTCGCATAGAGGTCGGCATCGCCCGTGCCGCCGCTCGTGACGAACTTCAGATTGGTCGCACCGGCCGGCACGGTCATCGTGAAGGAAAGCGAAGCACCCTGCGCGACCGACAGACCCGTCTTCGCGACGCCGTTGGTCAGCACGTTGCCGCCGCCGCCCGAGGACACCGTGACCGAGCCGGTCTTGGTATTGGTCGAGCCGGCGTTGTCGGTGACCGTCAGCGAGACGCTGTAGGTACCCGCCGCCGCGTAGGTCTTGCTCGGATTCGTCGCGGTCGAGGTCGTGCCGTCGCCGAAGTTCCAGCTGCGCGACGCGATCGTGCCGTCGGAGTCGGTCGACGAATCGGTGAAGGTCACCGTCAGACCGCTGGCCGACGCGCTGAAGTTCGCGACCGGCGCCGCGTTCGTGCCGCCGCCGCAGGCGTTCGCGTTCTGCGGCGCAAGGCCAGTCACTTCGACCGCGCTCCAGGCCTGGGCAATGCGCACTTCATCGCAGAGACCGCCGTTGGCGTTGGCGCGCGCGCGGGCCTGCATCGCGTTGCGGAACTGGCTGAAGGAAGCCGAGCTGCTCAGCGAGCCCGACGAATGCGTCTCGTAGACATAGCGCGCGGCCTTGGCGATGCCGATCGCGGTCACGTTGACGCTGGTCGCGCCGCGCGGATGCGTACCGCCCTGCGACATGAGGTAGAACGCGAGGTTGGCGATGCCGCTCGAGCCATGGACGCCGCACTGGTCGTTGCTGCTGCTCGGCGAGCAGCTGCCCCAGCGCGAGGTGTAGTCCGAGTATTCGTCGGCGCTGTAGTTGTCGCGTGCCGGATCGTTCATCCAGCGCAGCGGATCGCCGTTGCTGACGCTGAGACCTTCGCCGATGGTCCAGGTGGCCGCATTCGGCACGTAGTTGATCGGCGTGCTCGCCGACGGGTCGCCGCTGAAGCTGTTGGTCCAGGCTTCGATCGCGGCGCCCCAGATGTCCGAGCTCGCTTCGTTCAGGCCGCCCGGCTCTTTCTGGTAGATCAGATTCGAGGTGTACTCCGTCACGCCGTGGCCGATCTCGTGGAAGGTCACGTCGCGGGACTGCGACAGGTCGTGGAAATCGGTGCCGCCGGCGCCCATGACCATCATGCGGTTGTACCAGAACGCATTGTTGCCGCCGGCGCAGCTTTCGGACTGGAACTTCGTGCGCACGTAACCCGACATCATGCCGCCGGCATTGTCGTAGCTGTCGCGGCCGAAGTTGTTCTTGAAGTACCAGTAGACCGCACCGAGCTGGTAGTACGCGGCGACGACCTGCTGGATCTGGCCCGCGGTGCTGCCGCCTTCGCTGACCTTGAGCGTCGTGCCGGACGGGAACGTGATGGTGCTGCCGGTATCGTTGACGCAGCCGTTGGCGACGTCATAGACGCGGCGGTTGATCGCATGCGTGATCAGCGTGATGTTGTTCAGCAGCGCGCCCGAGGACGCGTCGGCGAAGATGCGCGAGGCGAACGGCCGGTTGGCGCCGTCGACGCGGACCGTCGCTTCCCAGGCCAGGGTCGGTTCGCGACCGAACAACGCGTAGACGACGAGGTGCGGCTGCACGTCGAACACGATGTTGCTGCGCGAACCCAGGAACACACCGTCGACCTGCAGCGCGGCATTGGTCGCCGCCTTGATCGTGTCGATGCCGTTGGTGCGCGAACCGGTTTCGAGATTGCCGATCGCGATGCCCGAGCCGAACACGGCTTCGACCGTGCCCGCGGCGTCGGTCTGCACGGTGATGTTGTCGCCGATGACCGGAATGCCGCGATAGGTCTGCGTCATGCGGTAGTACTTGCGGCCGTCGGCCAGTTCGTTGAACTGGTCGAGCTGCACGTCATGGCCGGCGGAAAGATTGAGCGTCTGAGCCAGCGCGCCGCGCAGCAGCGCGCCGACCTCGTCGACGTTGCGCGCACGCAGTGCGGCGGCGCGCACCGCGCGCGACACGCCCGCGTTCTTGATCATGATGCTGTTGCGACCCTGGGCCGAAAACTCGACCTGGTCGAACCCGAGCGCGCGCGCCTGCTCGATGCGCGCGGCGGCTTCGGGAGCGGAGACGGATGGACCTTGGGCGGCATGGGCCGTGGAAAGGCCGAGGAACGCGACAGCGACAGCGAGACTCAAACTGCTCAAACGCATGGTAACCCTCGTCAGTGCTTCAACGTGAACGCGACATCGCACCTGTCGGCTGATAGTTGAACGCGCGATTCCATCGCCATCGATGTGCGATCGCTGACGCGATACCGATGTAGCGTCCCGAGACTTGCGAGCTGGGACGCGCCCCCCCTCCGAAGCGGCCCGCAACGTAGCCAGCCCCAGCGGACGCCGCACGCTGCAGCGCAGCAGTACGCGGAAGGATTTCCGGAAGCGGGAGCCGGCGAGCAGGCTCGCCGCGAATTGACGAAGCAATTCGTACACGAGCGGCCGATATCGGCTCCGTACGGCTACCCGATTGTCGCAGCTCGGAATTTTGTGTCGGCGAACGGATGCGGGCGGCGAACGGTCCGCGACAAGGCAGCACGCACAAAAAAATACAAAATCAACCTGCGCCGCAGGCCTCCACGCAAACGCCGGAAGTCGATTCGAACACGCTCTTGCGCGAGCGTTGCGCAAAGCCGGAAATGACGGCGCCACCTCGCCTGCCGTCGTGCTGCGCCCGCACGACGGAGGAGATCGTGCGGCGCCTAGCCCGGGCGACGTAGCGGCGCGAGACCTGCAGACTGAGCGCTCGGTCGCTGGCGGTCCGATACCGGCGACGACGCACGCGGGCGCGATCGCCGCGACGCCGCCAGTATTTGTATACAACGCTTCGCGCCCCGGTGATTCGCGCGCCGGCGCCGTCGCGCTGGGCGTTTTCATGCGACCGGACGCGCGGGCAGGCCGACGCGGTAAGCTAGCGCGCTTGTCCGCTGCCAATCCGCGTCGCATGAACGAGATCCTCAGCGTCATCCTGCTCGGCCTCATCGAAGGCATCACCGAATTCCTGCCGATCTCGAGCACGGGCCACCTGCTGATCGCCGAGCATTGGCTCGGTGCGCGCTCGGATCTGTTCAACATCGCGATCCAGGCCGGCGCGATTCTCGCGGTCTGCCTGCTCTATCGGCAGCGCCTGTGGCAGCTCTCCTGCGGGCTGGGCGACCCCGCGCAGCGACGCTACGCGGCCAAGCTGCTGCTGGCGTTCGCGGTGACCGCCGTGCTCGGCCTCGCCGTATCGAAGGCCGGCTTCAAGTTGCCGACCGAGATCACTCCGATCGCGTGGGCGCTCGTGGTCGGCGGCGTCTGGATACTGCTGGCCGAACGGCTCGTCGCGAACAAGCCCGAGGTCACCGAGATCGCCTGGCGCACGGCAGTGCTCGTCGGCGTGCTGCAAGTGGTCGCCGGCGTGTTTCCGGGCACCTCGCGTTCGGCCGCGACGATCTTCGTCGCACTGCTCGCCGGCACGACGAGCCGCGCCGCGGCCACCGAGTTCGCCTTCCTCGTCGGCATTCCGACCATGTTCGCCGCATCGGGCTATGAACTGATGAAGACGATGAAGGCCGACCAGCCGCACGAAGACTGGAGCCTGCTCGCGATCGCCTTCGCCGTCTCGTGCGTGACCGCGTTCGTTGCGGTGCGCTGGTTGCTGGGCTACATCCGCACGCATCGCTTCACCGCGTTCGCGTGGTATCGCATCGCGCTCGGACTGGCGCTGCTGCTCGGGCTGCCGGCTGCGAGCTGAGCTCCCGTCCGACCGGAACGCCGTATCGCGCCCGGTTTCCGCCCGCAAATCGCCAGCGAATCGCGCTACCGTCGCGGACATCCCGCCACTTTCCTGACTGCCGCATGTCCGTGTTCCCGCGCGTCGCCGGTCTCCTGCTGCGGTTCGTGCTGCTGGCCGTCGCGCCGTCGCACGCGCGGGCCGACGTCTGGCTCTGGGCCTGGGACAGGCCGGAGGACCTGCGCTGGGTTCCTGACGACGTCGGCGTGGCGTATTTCGCGGCCGAATTCGTGGCTGCCGGTGCGCGATTCGATGCAACCGGCCGCCGGGCTGTCCTGCGCGTGCGCCCGGACACGCCGCTGCTCGCGGTGTTGCACATCGAAGCCTTCGATCCGCGGCATCCTGCCGACCTCGATGCCGCGGCCGTCGAGCGCTGGGCCGACGGACTGCATCGCGTGATCCGCCGGCTCGGCGTGTCCGCCGCACAGATCGATTTCGAGGCGCGCGCCCGACAGCGGGCCTTCTATGCCGACATGCTCCGCGCGCTGCGTGCGCGTCTTCCGCGAGATTTCCGGCTGTCGGCTACCGCGCTCGCATCGTGGTGCGGCGATCCCGCATGGCTCGATGCGCTGCCGCTGGATGAAGTCGTGCCGATGTATTTCCGCATGGGTGCCGCAGAACGCGATCTCTGGCGCCGCCGCATGCTCGACGTCGAGCGCCTGCCCGCGACGGCCTGCCGTCGCGCCGCCGGCATCGCGACCGACGAATGGCAAGCCGTGGCACGCGACCTGCCCGAGCCGGCGCTCGCTCGTTTCGACGGACGCCGGCTGTACCTGTTCTCGCCTTCCGCCTGGCGCGCGGAGGTGCTGCATTCTCTGCGCGGCTGGCCGAGCGGCACGCCGTCTCCGTCCACTCCGTGATCTTGCCGACGAGTCGCTCATGTATAAATTTCGCATTCCACGCCTGCTCGTCTCGGGCGTCGCCCTGCTCACGGTCGTCGCGAGCCGCAGCTTTGCATCGGGCGGCGGAGAAATGCTGATCGACACGGCGACGCCGCACATCCAGCCGGAGCGCGGCGCAGTCGGCGGCTACCTGGACGGCAGGCTCGGCGTGCTGTGGCCGAGCTACGACCGCCGCTATCTGCTGATCGCCTATCGCGTCGCGAGCGGACTGCGCGCGGTGTCGGATGCGGATCGCGCCGCGCTGACCGCCCCGCCGGACGCGACGTACCGGCCGCCGGCCGTGCGCATCGACGAAGCCATTGGTCGCTGGCTCGCGGCACGGCGCGACGCGGGCGCGGCCAACGCGACCTACGTTCCCGTCGCCGGTTGGCGCGAGGATTCCAGCTACGCCTACACGAACAATTGCGATCCGCATGCCTTCGAAACGGCCGCGCAGACGCTCGCCGCGCGCCGGGAATCGCATGCCGCGGCGACGGCGGAACTGCAGCAGTGGATCGCGGCGCAGGACAGCGTGTTCTCGGCGTGCGATCCGAAACGCGAGGCCCTGCCGATGCCCGGACTCGATGACGGCGCGCCCGAATGGCTGGTCCGCGATCATGCGTATCAGAACGCCGCATTGCAGTTCTATCGTCAGGACTTCACCCTGGCGCGAGCCGCCTTTGAAGCGATCGCCGCCGATACGCCATCGCCCTGGAAAGAATGGGCCGAATACCTGCGCGTGCGTGCCTGGTGGCGCGGCACGTTCAAGGGACCGGAGGACTATCGCCGCTTCGCGTCGGAAACGCCGGACTGGGCCGGGCACGAGATGTTGGTGGCGCTGCGGCACACGAGCGAAGCGAAGAATCCCGACGTGAGGCACGCGGCGACGGAACTCCGCGACGCGCTGACGACGCGTTTCGCGCCGAAGGAGGCGCTCGCCGCGCACTGGCGCGCCGCGGCCGCGGAACGACCGCCCGCACACGTCGAGGAATGGGTTCGCGATCTGCGTTTCATCTGGGCCGTCGCGAGCGAAGCGGAGCTCGCCGGCGACTGGATCTACGAAACGCGTTCGCTGCAGATGTCCAACTACGACACGTCGCGCGGCGAAGCCTTCACGCGGCTGCGCGCGCGCTGGGACGCGAAACGGGCACCGATCGTCCTCGCGAGCCTGCTGATGGCGGCGACGCCGGACACGCCGGGACTCGGCGACCTGATCGCGGCAAGCCGCGAGAGCCGACCCGGGAATCCGCTGCATCTGCACTTTGCGTGGCAGCGCGCGCGTCTCGCACTGGCGGCCGGCAGACTCGACGAAACCCGACGCGAACTCGACGGCGCCGATGCGCTGCTCGCGGCGGAATCGACCGGCACGCGTCAGCATTTCGATCAGCTCGCGATGCTCGCCGCGCCGTCGCTCGACATACTGGCCCGGCATCTCGTCCGCACACCGGTCGCTGCGGAAGATCCGTGGACCGGCTACGCGGAAGCGAAGCCCGACGGAGCCGCCACGCCGGCGCTCGACGACGAGACCTGGCTCTGGCTCGCGACACGCGTGCATGGCAAGGATCTGCTGCAGCTTGCGAAGAATACGGCGCTGCCGGCGCCGGTCCGGCGGCAGCTCGCCGGCGAGGCCTGGCGTTGGGGCGCGCTGCTGCCCGATGAGGCGCTCGAGCTGTCGGCGCTCGCCGAACTCGTCGCGCTCGAACCCGATGCGGCGCTGAACACTGCGCTGCAGGCGCGCCGGCTCGACGAACTGCGCTTTCTCGTCGCGCAGCGGCTGTTGAACGGACAGGTGCCGCGTCTTGCGCGCCTCGGCTACGGCAGTCCGCCGACGGGTTTCACGAGCGTGGCAGCCGACGAACCGCTGACGCCCGCAAGCCACTGGAACATCGCGCCGGCGTTCTACGACGCGGCGCAGCGGTCGGCACAGATCAGCGCGTTCGCGACACTGGCCGGCAGCAATGAAACGGCCTGGATGGGCCGGCAGATCCTGCCGTGGATCGCGCGCCATACCGATACCGCGAACGCGCCGGCGACCCTGCGACAACTCGTGTTCGCCTCGCGCTACGGCGCCAAGGACACGCCCACGTCGCGCCAGGCGTTCCAGTTGCTGCACAAGCTGTACCCGGACAGCGACGAGGCGCGCGACACGAAGTACTACTACTGACCTGCCGAACAGCGCGAACGACGCGCGATACCGACCGACTTCGAAGTATCCGGCGCGGGGAGTACAAGCCGGCACGCGCCGCAGCGGCCGTGCAAAAGCCTCGAGTCGACCCGATCACACTCCCGCACGCGCATTGCGCAACGCGGCAAATGACCAGCTAACCGGAGACGGCCTGGGCGCATCTGTCCTGGCGTCTGTCGCCAGGAGATGTCCGTGTCGTTCTTTTCGCTGCGACTGTCCGTTGCCGCCCGCGGCTTCCTGCTGTACGCCGCCGCACTCACCGCTTCGGCCGCCGCGGCACGGCCGCTGACGCCGCAGCAATGGCGGGAGGATCTTGCCCTCGTGCGCGCGACCATCGCGTCGACGCACCCCGACATTTCCCACTCGACGGATCCGGCAACACTGACGCGCGCCCTGGCCGACGCCGAGCGCGCGCTGCGACGGCCGCTCACGCCGGACCAGGGCTGGCGCGTGCTCGCGACGTTGAATCCGCTGTTCGCCGATGCGCATTTCTGCCTCTGCTACGACGATTGGCACGCCGAGACACGCGCGCTGGCGACGGCTCGCGGCGTGTTTCCGTTCGCCGTCGACATCGACGAACACGGCGCGATCGTCATCACGCGCTGGCGCTCGGGTGCGTCGACGCCGCTGGCCGGCGCGCGTATCGCGACGATCGACGGCCGGCCGGCCGCCGACATTTCCGCGGCGCTGCTCGCGCGCATGCATGGCGACACGCTGCGCTTTCGTGCCGGTGTGCTGTCACAGCGCTTCGCGTTCTACTACGCCAAGTTCTACGGCACGCCGTCGCGGTTCGACATCGGACTGGCCGCACCCTCGCGACGTCTGCGCGTGGCCGCAGACCGCCAAGGCGCGCCCGACCTCGCCGGGACGCCGCGTTTCGAAGACGCGTTCGCGCTGACCGTGCTGCCTTCGCGCACCGCGGTATTGCGTATCGACACGTTCGCGTGGCCGGACAAGGATCGTGTCGTCGCGTTTCACCGCGAGGCGTTCGCGCGACTGCGCGAGGCGGGCATCGACACGCTGCTGATCGACGTGCGCAACAACGGCGGCGGCAACGATGATCAGTGGATCGACGGCGTGCTGCCCTATCTCGCGACCGTGCCGTATCGCTGGGCGTCGAGCTACCGCAAGAAGATCCTCGAGAAGTATCGCAAGGACGGCGAGACCGTCGGTGACGTCGTCGAGGGTCGCATCGATCGCGTGATCGAACCGCAGCCGGATCATCCACTGCGCTTCACCGGCAAGACCTACGTGCTCGTCGGACGCGGCACCTATTCCTCGGCGGTGCTGTTCGCGAACGTGATGCAGGACTACGGCTTCGCGACGCTGGCGGGGACCGGCGGCGCCGCACGCACGCAGCAGAGCGGCGGCGTGCAGCGCGTCGTGTTGCCGCATTCGAAGCTGGCCGTCGCCGTCCCGCGATTCATCCTGCAGCGCCCGTCGGGCGCGGCGACGCCGATGCTGATGACGCCGGACATCGCCATCGACGAGGACCCGTTGCGGCCGGAGCGCGCCATCGAAGGGCTGCTGCAGCGCATCGCCGCGCCCTGACCGCGGCCGGACCCGCGGAACGGCCGTTCGCAATTTGCATGACGCTCCGCGGAAGTGCTGCATAGCGCCCGGACCGGACCCGACAGCGACGCGCCAATGCGTTGACGCGACGACGATTTTTCCGCCGCCGCGCTTGGCAGCCGGTTTGCTGCCTTCGGCAGGCGGGACGTTCGATCCCGCCCGCATGCCTCAGGAGAATCGCATGAATCCGATCAAGCCGATTGCATTTGCCACCCTGCTCGCCCTTGGCGGCGGCGTCGCGCTGACGGCGTCGGCCGCGACCGGAAAACCGGTCGAGCAGACCCTCAGCGACGCGAACAAGGAAGGCCGCATCTGGGCCAGTTTCGCGCTGAACCGCCATCTGAACCCGTTCGAATTCGACATCACCGTGAACGGCGAGACCGCAACCCTGTCCGGCACGGTCGACGAATCGATCGACAAGGAACTCGCCGAACAGGTCGCGCTCGGCGTCAGCGGCATCAAGAAGGTCGTCAACAACGTGACCGTCGATCCGGACTGGGCGCCGAAGCCGCGACCGGCCGGCGAACGCAGCTTCGGCCGCGCCGCCGAAGACGCGACGATCACGGCGACGGTCAAGAGCAAGCTGCTCTGGAGCGAGCATACCGACGGCCTCGACATCAATGTCGACACGAACGACGGCATCGTCACCCTGCGCGGCAAGGTGCCGAGCGCCGAAGGCAGGGACTTGGCCGGGCGCTATGCCGCCAATACCAGCGGCGTGCGCAAAGTGAACAACGAACTCGCCGTCGCCGGCGACGCCAGGCGCAGCGGATCGAGTTCGGAGCAACCGGTGACCGACACCTGGGTCACGGCCAAGGTGAAGTCGTCGCTGACCCTGTCGCGACCGCTCATGGACGATGACATCGACGTCAAGACCACGAACGGCGTGGTCACGCTGAGCGGTCAGGTCGAGACCGGCCAGGAAAAATCGCTCGCGATCGAGATCGCCGACAACATCCGCGGCGCGAAGAAGGTCGAGGCCGGCAGCCTCAAGACGCGTCGCTGATGCGCACGAACGCGCGGCGCGCCATCGCGCCGCGTGCTACGGATGCGGCGCCCGCCACGGGCGGCCGCTTTTGCGGCGACCACGCTTCACACGCCGTGGCCGCCGCTTTTTTGCGCCGGAGGTACGCGTGAACGCGAGTGAACAACCCACGCCGGACACCTTGCGCCGCAACAAGCATCGCGCGCTGTTCGATCGCATCGCCGGCACGATCACCCAGGCCGTCGGCACGTCGGGCGCCTTTGCGATCGCGTTCGGCGCGATCCTGGTCTGGGGCGCGAGCGGCCCGCTGTTCGGCTTCTCCGAAGGCTGGCAACTCGTCGTCAACACGGCGACGACGATCGTGACCTTCCTGATGGTGTTCGTGATCCAGCACTCGCAGAACAAGGACAGCGTCGCGCTGCACCTCAAGCTCAACGAATTGCTGTCGGCACACCGCAACGCGAGCAATCGCCTCATCGCGATCGAAGATCTCGACGAGACCGAGCTGGCGACCTTGCGCCAGTTCTACTGCCGCCTCGGCGAACTCGCCGCAGAGCACCGCGGCGTCGAAAGCACGCACTCGCTCGAGGAAGCACTCGAAGCGCACGAAGAAAAGAATACGGGGCGCGATCGGACGCTGTAGGTCGCCGGCGAGCCGCAGGCGACCGCCGCATCGCGTGAGGTTGCATCGGATGACAGCTGTCGAAGGAAGCGCTCGCTTCCGGCGGTTCCTGCGCCCGGTGATCGACTGCTTCGCGGATCGGGCCATCGCCGCATCCCCGCGGCGGGCGATCGCGACCCAGTTTCATTCGCGCGCGACGCAAACGCCCGATACCGGTCCTTCGCGGCGTGACGCACGATGCAGCAGTTCGTCCGGCTCGTCGCGGCCGGCGCCACGCACCTGGCCGCAGCAAAAAAGCCCCGGCCAGTGATGGCCGGGGCTCCGTGTCACGCTGCGAGGTGGCGCAGCGGACGGCGGCCTCAGTGCTTGCGCGCGTCGTCCGACGCCTCCTGGATTTCTTCGCCGGCCTTCTCGATGTCCTTGCCGGCACCCTTGACGGTGTGACAGGCGGTCAGCGAGTGCGATCCGACGGCAACGAGCAGCAGCAGCGCAACGGTTCTCAGCATGGTCTTCATGGCGGTACTCCCTCTCTCGGGGCAATGCGATGACTTCAGTCGATTGGATGGCGGACGGCGCTTACTTGGTGCGCGCCGCGACCGCGTCGGCTTCGCGCAGGCGCTCGTCGCGGCGCGCTTCGGCCGCGGTGACGGCGGCGTCGTAGTCGGACTTGGCCTTCGTCTGGCAGCTGTCCTTGCTGGCGCCGGTCAACGCGTCGCAACGCTGGTCGGCCACTTTCTTCGCCGCTTCGGCGTCCGTCTTCGCGACGTCGTAGTCCGCCTTGGCGCGTGTGCGCAGGACCTCGGCCTCTTCCTTGCCGATCTTGTCCGACGCATCGGCCATGGCCTGGCCGACTTCCTTGTTCGCGTCCGCGTGCTGCTCGCCCGCAGAGCGTTCGGCCGCATTGAGATCCTTGTTCGCTTCGGCCTGGGTCTTGGCAAGGTCGGACTGGGCCGCTGCCACGTCCTTGTTCGCTTCAGCACGCGCGTCCTGCGATTTCTGGTTCGCCTCGGCCTGCGCCTTGGCGACGTCGGCACGGGTCTTGGCCGGATCTTCCGGGCGATCGCACGCACCCAGCAGCAGTGCGGCGGCCAGACTGGCACTCAGCAACAGCGGTTTCGTGTTCATGACGACTCCATCAGGTTCGGTGATTTACATTCAAAGAAGTACAGGGTCCGTGCCAGCCCCAGCAGCACTGTAAGTTGCTGATTTTCATTGCTGCAGTAGGACGGCGCGGCATGCAGTAATCCCACCGCCTCGCGCGCGGGTCATGCAGAACGCATGACCCGCGCGGCGGCCATCGCTGCCGCGGCAGCCGGAGCATGGTTTTGGTCGACGATCCCGCAGAGCGGACCACCGCCGACTCTCCCGACTGGGACGGGTGGCAACGCTATCTGCTGCTGTTCGTGCTGACGCTGTTGTTGTTGCTCGGCGTCGGCTGGGCCGCGCTGAGCACAGGCGAACAGCTCGCAACGACACTGCACGACGTGACGCAGCTGCAGGAGGCCACCAAGCGCCTGTCGACGCTGCTCGCACGCACGATCGATCTCGAAACGGGCCAGCGCGGCTATCTGCTGACCGGCGACGAGCAGTACCTGCGGCCGTATCAGGCCGCCGAAAGCGAAGTGTCGGCCGACTTCCGCGCCGTCGACGAAGCGTTGCGGGAGTATCCCGAGGCGCGCGAGGAACTCGCAGCGATCGAGGACGCGCTCGCGAAGAAGCGCGGCGAAATCGCGATGTCGCTCACGGCCTATCGCGAACAGGGCGGCAAAGCCGCTCTCACGCTGATGCGCTCGGGCTTCGGCAACCGCATGATGGAAGACATCCGCCGTTCGATCGGCAAGCTCTCGCTCGATGCGCGCGGGCTCATTGCGGAACGCCAGGCACATCTCGAACGCGCGATCGCACAGCGCAACGTGACGATCTTCTCGGCGCTCGGTCTCGCCATCGTCGCGAGCCTCGCCGGTGTCGTGCTGCTGCGCCGGCATCTGAGTGCCTTGCGCCAGGAACGCCGACTGCGTGCCGCGGCGGCCCGCTCGGATCAGGCCAGCCGCGAAAAGACCGCGTTCCTCGCCAACCTGAGTCACGAGATCCGCACGCCGCTGAACGCGATATTCGGGTTCAGCCAGCTGCTGTCCGAACGCACCAGCGACCCGCAGGACAAACGCTACGTCGACGCGATCGTGACGAGCGGCCGGTCGCTGCTCGCGCTGATCAACGACGTGCTCGATCTGTCGCGCATCGAGGCCGGCAAGCTCGACGTGAAACCCGCGCCGATGAACGTGCGGGAGCTGATCCAGAGTGCACAGCTCGTGTTCTCGCAGCTCGCGGCCGACAAGGGGCTGCGCCTGGATGTGCGCATCGACGGCTCGGTGCCCGACGGCGTCGAACTCGATCAGGCGCGGCTGCGCCAGATGCTGTTCAATCTCGTCGGCAACGCCGTCAAATACACCGACCGGGGCCATGTGCGGATTCGCGCGAGCGCGACGCCCGACGCCGACGACGAACTGCGCGTGACCCTGCTGATCGACGTCGAGGACAGCGGCGTCGGCATCGCGATCGCCGATCGCGAACGCATCTTCGAGCCGTTCATGCAGGCCGCCGCCGACGCGAACCAGCGCGAGGGAACGGGACTGGGCCTGTCGATCACGCGACGCCTCGCGCATCTGATGAACGGCGAGATCACGCTCGACAGCACGCCGGGCAAGGGCTCGTGTTTCCGCATCCGTCTTCCGCGGGTGCCGCTCGCCGTGATCGCGGAACCGTCGCCCGCGACGAATACCCCATTGCAGGCCCTGCCGCCGCTGACCATCCTCGTCGCCGACGACATCGCGCTGAACCGGCACCTGATCGAAGCGCTGTTACGCGGTACCCCGCACCACCTCATCATGGCCGAAGACGGCGCGCAGGCCGTCGCGCTCGCGCGCGTGCACCGGCCCACGGTCGTGCTCATGGACATCCGCATGCCGCATGTCGACGGTCTGGCGGCGCTGGAGCAGCTGCGCGCCGACGCCGACCTCGCGCAGACACCGGTGATCGCGGTGACCGCCTCGAATCTGCTCGGCGACGAATCCGAATTGCGCCACCGCTTCGACGGCTACGTGCGCAAGCCGATCACGCGCGACGCGCTCATGGCTGAACTCCTGCGGGTGCTGCCGCTCGCGGACGGCGCGTCGTCGCCGGGCGCCGACGACGGCGTACCGCGCGACCGCGAGGCGCTGGTCGCCGTGCTGGCCGAGCTCGATCACGTCGAGCGCGAAATCTGGCCGCGCCTGCGCGATTCGCTCGCGGTACGCGAAACCAGGCGACTCGCCGAACAGTTGCTCGCCCTCGCCGAGCGCTGCGGCTCGACCGGTCTCGAACGCTATGCGCGGCGCCTGCAGTCGGCCGCGGCGCAGTTCGACCCGGTTGCACTCGAGGCCACGTTGGGCGATTTTCCCCATCTGCGCGCGCACCTTGCCGCACACTTGCAGGACTCCGTCTGATGCCGTTCTCCGCCCCCGTGCGCGAACCGTTGATTCTGATCGTCGACGACCAGGCGCCGAACATCCAGTTGCTCGGGCAGATGCTGTCGGACGCCGGCTACGACGTGATGCCGGCCAATTCGGGCGAGCAGGCGCTCGCGCGCGCGCAGGCGCGCAAGCCCGACCTGGTGCTGCTCGACATGATGATGCCGGGCATGGACGGGTTCGAGCTGTGTCGGCGCCTCAAGGGCGACGCGAATCTGATCGAGGTGCCGACGATCTTTCTGACGGCCGCGACCGAGCGCGAATTTCTCGTGCGCGCGTTCGAGCTCGGCGCGGTCGACTACATCACCAAGCCGTTCGTCGCCGAGGAGCTGCTCGCGCGCGTGCGTACGCACGTGAATCTCAAGCGCGCGACCGAGCACCTGCGCCTGATCGTGCGCGAGCGCGACGACGTGACCGCGATCGTCGCGCACGATCTCAAGAACCCGATCTCCAACATCCGCTTCGCGGCGCAGATGCTGCGCCGGCCCGGCATCAGCGCGGAACGCCACGCGGGACTCGTCGACGACATCATCAGTTGCTGCGACGAAGCGATCGAATTCGTGCAGCGCTTCCTGCAGCGGCGTGCGACGATCGAACGTGTGCGTGCGCTCGAATCGGCGCCGGTCGATCTCGGCCAGCTCGTCGACCGCGCGATCGCGCGTCAGCAGGCGGCGGCCGAGGCGCGCGACGTGCGCGTCGCGCGCGGCGGCAGACCGCTCGCGGCGCAGGGCGATCCGGCTGCCTTGCGCAACGTGCTGCAAAACCTCATCAGCAATGCGATCCGCTACGCGCCGCGCGGATCGAGCATCGACGTCTTGCTGGATTCCGACCGTCCCGGCTACGCACGCGTGTTCGTGATGGACCGCGGTCCCGGCATTCCCGCAGCGGAACGTACCAAGCTTTTCCAGCGCTTCGCGCGCATCGCACAGGTCGACACCGACGCCGACGAGAGCCTCTCGACCGGCCTGGGTCTCGCGATCGCGCGCGACGACATCGAACAGATGGGCGGCTATCTCTGGTTCGAACCGCGCGCCGGCGGCGGCAGCGTGTTCGCGTTCGAATTGCCGCTCGCGCGCACCGGCGAAGCGTGACCGCACGCGCTGCGCGGCGCGGTCAGACGGCAGGCCACAACGCGAGCGCGACGGAGGCCGTGATCAGCGCGAACAGCACCGTCAGCGGCGCGCCGACGCGGAAGAAATCGCCGAAACGGTACCCGCCGGGCACGTAGACCAGCAGATTGCCGTGATGCCCGAGCGGCGTCAGGAATGCCGCGACCGCACCGATCGCGAGGCTCGCGACGAGCGCTTCCGGCGCGAGGCCGAGTGGCGCGGCCATGCGTGCCGCGATCGGGGCGAGCAACACGACGGTCGCCGCGTCGGACAGCACCTGCGTGACGATTGCGCCGGCACTGAACACGAACAGCAGAATCACGAACGGCGAGTAGCCCTGCAGCAGCGGCGCGAACTGCGCCGCGGCAAGCGTGGTCAGGCCGGTCTGGTCCAGCGCGGCGCCGAGCGCGAGCGCGCCGGCGATGAACGCGATCACGCGCAGCTCCAGCGCCGCATACGCGTCCTCGGCACTGAGGCAGCGCGCCATGACCACGCCGATGGCACCGGCCAGAAACGCGACGTGCACGGGCAGGAGTTCGGTCGCGGCGGCGGTCACGCTGCCGGCAAGAATGCCGAGCGCCCACCAGGCGCGCGAACGGCGCAGCCGGCGCGCGGGAAACGGCAGCGCCATCAGGAATTCGCGCTGCGAACCCAGTTGATCGAGCTGCGCCGGTTCGCCCCAGACCACGAGCGTGTCGCCGGGTTGCAGACGCACGCCCGATAGTTCACCGCGCATCCAGCCTTCGCGGCGCCAGAGCCCGACGACGACGACACCGTAGCGTTCGCGAAAATCCACTTCGCCCACGGCGCGGCCCGACAGGTAGGAACGCGGCGCGATCACGAGCTGCGCGAGGCGTTCGTCGACGAACGCGTCCGGAGATTCCGCGTCGGCGGCTTCGCCGTATTTCGCGACCGCGTGCAATGCCAGACCTTTCTCGTCGGCGATACCCGCGATGCCTTCGGGCGTGGAGCGCACGAGCAGCACGTCGCCGGCTTCGATGGACCGCTCGTCGCGGCCGTGGCGTATCGGATCGCCGCCGCGCAGCCAGTCGACGATCTCAAAGCGCGTGGCATAACGCTCGGCGAACGCGGCAAACGTCGAACCGACCTGGGGCGCACCGTCCCGGATCAGGATTTCGGTGTAGTAGTCCTCGAGCGCGAAGCGCGCACCGCTGTTTTCGCCGGCGACGCGCTCGGGCAACAGCCAGCGGCCGGGCAGCACCATGTAGACGAGGCTGCAGAAAACCAGCGCCAGGCCGATCGGCGTCAGCGAAAAAATTCCGAAACCTTCACGGCCGGCTTCCTGCAGCACGTGATCGGCGACGAGGAAGGCAGGCGCGCCGATCAGGGTCAGCGCCGTCCCGATCGAGGCAGCGAGCGATACCGGCATCAGCAGCCGCGAAACGGAGAAGCCGCCGCGCGTCGCGACGGTGCCCGCGATCGGCACCATCAGTGCGGTGATGAGCAGGTGGTGCGTCAATGCCGACAGCAGCGCCGCCGCGAGCATGAGCACGAGCATGCCCCACGCCAGCCGCGTGCCTGCGATGCGCATGACTCCGCCGGCGAGGCGCTCGGCGAGACCGGTATTGACGACGGCCGCGGACAGGACGAACGCGCCGATGACCGCGACGACGGGCTCGCTGCCGAACCCCTTCAGCGCCTGCTCCGGCGTCAGCACGCCGCTTCCGATCAACACGACGACGGCGCCGAGCGCGACGAGATCCGAACGCATCCACTCGGTGACGAGCAGCAGCAGGACGAGGGCTATGACGATCAGGCAGACGACCTGCGGCGAACTCAACATGGATGCGCTGGACTCCGTTCGACTCACCGGCAGTGTCGCAAGGCCGCGCGCGAACGGCCAGCGACGGCGAATCCGGCCGCATGCCTAGACCCCGGCGATGCCGCCGGCGCGAGCGGCGTCTCGCTGTCGGGCCCGGGTCCGGCGGCGGCGACCGGGCGGCGCATCGTGCGGCGCACAATGTCCATGAGTCGGCATCTGCCGCAGTCTGACTAATACTCGGTTCGTACGAAGACTTTCATATATCGGGGCGGTTTCTGTACGATCGACCGCTCGCGCGGCTTCGGCACGCAACGAACGGGGAGTCTTCATGCAACATCCGACCAGGAATACGGGCTGCCGCCCGTCGCCGGTGCGCACACCTTGCGGACGCGGCGGCGACACGCACGCGCCGACGAACCTTCGACGCGCACTCGCGGTCTCGCTGCTGGCCCTGACCTGCCCCGCTGCGTTCCCGCAGCAACTGCGTCCCGACGACGATGCGATCAAGCTCGACCACGTCGACGTGATCGGCTCGCACCTGCGCCGCGTCGACATGGAAACGCAGCACCCGGTCCTCGTGATCGAACGCGATGCGCTGCTGCGTACGGGTCTGAACGATGTCGCCGAAATCCTGCAGACGATCACGAGCAACGGCCAGACGCTGAATCGCAACGTCAACAATGGCGGCAACGGCGAAGCGCGGTTGAACCTGCGCAGCCTCGGCGACAACCGCACGCTCGTGCTGCTCGACGGCCGCCGCTTCGTCGCCGGACTCGAAGGCGCGGTGGATCTGACCGCGATACCGCTGGCGCTGGTCGAGCGCGTCGAAGTGCTGCGCGACGGCGCATCGGCGATCTACGGCTCCGACGCGATCGCCGGC
>CAMLSI010000007.1 GCA_946482585.1 uncultured Lysobacteraceae bacterium | reverse complement strand
ATGCTCGCGCCCGATGCGACGCGGCGCGCCGAGGCGTTGCAGCTGTACCGCGACACCCTGGCCGCGGCCGAGCAGCGTTTCGGTGCGCAGAGCAACGCGGTGGTGCTGTTTCGTCTGGGGCATGCTCGCCTGTTGCTGGCCGACGGTCAGGCCCGGGCGGCGCTCGCACTGCTGACGACGCCCGCTGCGGCCAGCGGTTTCGCGATCGCGCGTCCCGACAACCGCCGCGATTTCGCCGAGCTGCTGCGGCGCAGCCACGCCGAGGCCGGCTGCGCGGCGAATCCCGCCCACGCCGATTGCGCGCGCGCTGCCGAGCTGGCGGCGACGCCATGAGCGTTGCGTGATCGGTGACGCCGCGCCATTCCGAGTAGTCCACGCCGGTGCGCGCGTCGCGCGAAACCGGTATCCGCCCATTCGGAGAATTCTCGTGCGTGTGCCTATTCGTTTCGCGGCGCTCTGCGCCGCGCTGCTCGCGGCGCCGGCCGCGGCGCAAACCCTCTGCGATCCCGATCTCGACAGCGCGACCTGTCCGCCCGGCACGGTCGACAAGTACTGCCCGGTGGTGCTCGACGGCAGCTGCGCCAGCGGCAAGCTGCAGGTCATCCTGCCGAGCTCCGCTCCGCCGCCGCCGCAGTACACCGAGATCGTCTGCCAGTTCGACGCCGTCAATTTCCGCTATTTCTGCGACGCCTGGCCCAAGCGCGGCGATGTCAGCTATTACTGGGACGCGCACGGCGACGTGCAGTTCACGAGTTCGCGCTACGCCGACTACGCCGACGTGCGCTGTCTGCCCAATTCCGGCAACACCATCCACGTGACGGTGACCTCGCCCTTCGGACTCAGTACGACGACGTCGGCCGCGATCAACTGCAGCTTTCTGATCGACCCGTAGCGGTCGTCTCGAGAACCGTCGTTCCGTCGTTTTTGCGGGTCCCGTGAAGACGCAGCCCGCCGCCGTCCCTGGCGGCGGGCTGCGCTCAACGACGGGCGGCGAGCGCGGCGTCCGTTGTCGGAAATGCGGGCTTGCCGGCATTGTTGCAGGGTGAACCGTAGGAGTTCTGCAGCAATGCGCCCGCCAGCGCCGTCTGGCCCGGGTCGAGACTCATGCGGGCATCGCCGCAGGCGGCGATGAAGAGCCGGCTCGCGGCGACGCGGCTGTCATGACCGAATGCCTGTTCGCGGCGCATGTCGAGGTACGCCGCGAACAGCACGTTGCCGCCGCGGCGAACCCGATCGACGTAGAGCCCTGCCTGCACGTAGGACTGCGCCGCCGCGTGCCGCGCACCGTCGTCGAGACCCGCCATTGAGCGGTGTCCGGCCGCATCCGGCGCCGGCAGCGCCTGTTCCATCTGTGCGATGAAATGGTCCGCAGACAGCGCGGCGATCTTCGGATTGGCGCAGTCGCTCGCCGGACAGCCGGCCGCATCGCGCGCGTAGTCGAACGCGGCGAATTCCTCGAGGCTTGGAAAGCCGCGGTCGAGCAGCCAGGCCTGCACGGCCCTGTCACCGATTTCGTACGCGGGGGCATAGCGCGCGGCGTAGCGGCGTGCGCGTTCCTGATCGGCCGCCGGCAATGTGGCGATCCAGTCGTCGAGGCTCGGTGCCAGCCGGCTGCCGGCGACACCCGGAAGGCGCGCATCGGCCGGCAGCGGCCACATCGTCGCTTCGGACACGGCGTCGTGGAGATCGATCGGCGTTTTCCGCAACGGCGTCGGCACCGGCGCGGCTGTGCCATCGGCGGCAATCGCCGGCGGTGCCGGGACCGGCGCCGCATCATCGCCGGCGTAGCCGATCGCGATGGCAGCGGCCGAGGCGACGAGCGCGCCGACGAGGAGAGGCCTGGTTATCGCGGACATGCGTTGTCTCCCATGTTGTCGTGCCAGAGCGCGCACTGATAGGCCGCTCCGGCGGCGTCGTAGGCGCTCTGGCCGCCGAGGCTCACCGCGGCGGAGTAGGCGTGTGCGAAGCCGTTGCAGATGTCTCGCACTTGGCCGCTCTGCTGATGGCATACGCCGGCGAGCTGCGTGTAGAACGCGCCGTCGCAACCGCCGCGATCCCCTTGCCCGGCGTAGCAGGCGTCGTGCGTGTTGCAGGCGTCGGTGAAGGTGATGCCGGGCATCGGCTGATTCGGGTTGCCGGAATAGTGATCGACGAAGGCGCCGGCGATGAAGTCGGCGATGTCGCCGGCCCAGCTGCCGTCGCCGCAGCCGTTGCCGTAGCTGGCCGCGAAGGCCTCGAGCGAGATGTTCACCGTCGGCGCGGGCGGCGGACTCGATCCGCAGTCCTCCGGCTTCTGCTGGCGCAGGTTGTTGCAGAACGCGTTGCGGTCGATCGGCGTGCTGCCTTCCTCGCCCAGCGGCGGCATCTGGTCGTGCAGTTCGTAATACGCCTGCGACTGCATCATCTGCAGCATGATGGCGCAGCCGCTGCCTCTGCAGATCACCTGGCCGCCCGACGTGGTCGGCGCGGTCACCGTCACCGGCGGCAGGACCGTCTGCGCCTGCGCCGCGACGGCCAGGGCGAAACCGAGCGCCGCCGCCGTACGTGCGGCGAGGCGGCAGACAAACGAATTGGCAAGCTTGTTCACGTGCGAGTCTCCCTCGAATCGATGGCCTCGGGGGCCGTGGACGGATCCGGCGGAATGCCGGATCCCGACGCGGTCGGAGCGGATGCGTCCGGCCGCGCGCCCTGACTCGGGGAGGAGCGCCGCGATCGATCACGCGGCGTGAAAATTTTTTCGCGCCGCATCGTCGCGGCGGCGGAGGTTCGCCGCGGGAGCGCGCTGCAGGTTCAGTCCTGCCGGATCATCGCGACGAGCTGGTCGAGGGCGGTTCCCCAGCCCTGGGCGAAGCCAAGCTCTTCGTGGCGCCGCGTGCTCTCCTCGTCGGCATGCATGACGAGCGCGCGGTAGCGCGTACCGTCGGCGTGATCCTGCAGCGTGATCATCGCGGTGAACTGAAGGCCGTGGCAGCCCTCGCCGGTCGCGGCGACGGGCGCGGCGGGACGGAAGCCTGGTTCGAGCAGCGAGGTCCAGACGAGTTTTTCGTTCTCCACGATCTCGAGGTAGCAGCCGAGATGGGGCGCCTGATCCACGCCCTCGGGCGAGCGCATGACGGTGCGGAAGATGCCGCCCGGGCGCAGATCGATCTCGCAGTCGACCGTCTGCCAGGGTGCGGGCGTGAACCAGCGCTTGAGGCGTTCGGGTTCGGTCCACGCGGCCCAGACCAGGGCGCGCGGCACGGCGATGTCGCGCTCGAGCACGAGGTCTCGACGCGGATCGAAGGCAGCGGTCTTCATCGCGAAGTCTCCTTGAGGTAGTTGTCGAGCTGATCGAGGCGCCGCTCCCAGAGCGCACGTTGTCGCGTCATCCAGGTTTCGGCGGTCTTGAGCTGACGCGGCACGAGACGATAGGTGCGCGCGCGGCCCTGCTTGCGCGACTGCACGAGGCCGCAGCGTTCGAGCACGGCGAGATGCTGCGAAAACGACGGCAGCGCCATCTTGAACGGCTGCGCGAGTTCGCTGGTCGTGGCCGGGCCGCCGCTGAGGCGTTCGAGCACGGCGCGGCGCGTGGGATCGGCGAGCGCCTGGAACACGTGGTCGAGCTGGATCGATTGGTTAGGCATGAGCCTTACTATCTGCGCGGTCGAAACTTAGGTCAATACCTTTGTTTTGCCGTGCCGGCCGCGCGGCGTGCGGATTGGCTCTTTCGCCGCGTCGCGTTCGCGCCTACGCTGGCGTTTCCGCCCGCGCCGTCCGTCGCCATGTCCGTCACCGAATCGTCCATCGCCGAGCCGCGCTCCCTGTGGCGCGATCTGTCGCTGCCGGCCGTCGTCGCCGGCTTCGTCACCGTGCTCGTCGGCTTCACGAGCTCCGCCGCCATCGTGTTCCAGGCCGCGCAGGCCGCCGGTGCGACGCCGGCGCAGGTGGCCTCGTGGATGTGGGCGCTGGGCTGGGGCATGGGACTGACCTGCATCGTGCTCTCGCTGCGCTATCGCGTGCCCGTGGTCACGGCCTGGTCGACGCCGGGTGCGGCCATGCTGACCGCGGGCGCCGCGGGGCTCGGCATCGAACAGGCTACGGGCGCATTCGTCATATCCGCACTGCTGATCGCGCTGGTCGGTTTCTCGGGCGTGTTCGAACGGCTCATCAATCGCGTGCCGGTCGCGATCGCGTCCGGCATGCTCGCCGGCGTGCTGCTGCGCTTCGGGCTCGATGCGTTCGTCGCGCTCGAGGGCCAGTTCGGCCTCGCGCTGGCGATGATCGCGACCTATGTCGTGCTGCGCCGCTGGCAGCCGCGTTATGCCGTGGTCGCGACGCTCGCGCTCGGTATCGCGATCGCGGCGGCGCGCGGTTTGCTCGACTGGCAGGCCGTGCGGCTCGAGATCGCGCAGCCGGTCTGGGTCGCGCCGGCGTTTACGCTCAATGCGATCGTCAGCGTCGCGATCCCGCTGTTTCTCGTCACCATGGCATCGCAGAACGTGCCCGGCGTCGCCGTCATGCGTGCGTCGGGCTATTCGGTACCGATTTCTCCGGTGATCGGCTGGACCGGCGCGACCAATCTGGCGCTCGCGCCGTTCGGTGCGTTCGCGCTGAACCTCGCCGCGATCACCGCGGCCATCTGCATGGGTCGCGAAGCGCACGAAGATCCGTCGCGACGCTATGTCGCCGCGGTCGCGACCGGCGTGTTCTATTGCATCGTCGGCGTGTTCGGCGCGACGGTCGCCGCTGTGTTCGCCGCGTTCCCGCGCGAGCTCATCGTCGTGATCGCGGGGCTCGCGCTGCTCGGCACGATCGGCAACGGCCTCGCCGCTGCGCTCGCCGACGAACGCGAGCGCGAGGCCGCGTTGCTGACGTTTCTCGTGACGGCCTCGGGCATCACCTTGTTCGGCATCAAGTCGGCATTCTGGGGGCTCGTGGCCGGCACGCTCGCATTGGTCGTACAGCGGACGCGCCGCGCGAAGACGGAGAGCGCGACATGACGCTGTCGGCCCGCCTGCTGATCGTCGCCGGACTCATTGCGGCGCTCGGCGTGTACGGCGCGCTGCGCAAGCCCTATGGCACGCAGCTGCCGCTCGATGTCGACGATCTGTCCGAGATACAGCCGCAGCTGGACCGGCTCAGCGAGAACGAGCGCGAACTCGTGCTCGGCTATCTCAAGCGCAGCAACGGCGACGTGCTCCCCGCGTCGATGGCCGACCCGGACGCGCCGTTCACGGCGCGCACGTTCGGCGAGGCGATCGAGCTGCAGCAGAAATTCCTGCGCGAGCAGGACGAACGCGATGCGATCGCCGCGCAACGCAGCGCCGAACGCGATCGCGCGTTCGGGCCGTTGCGCGAGGCGCTCGAGCTGCGCCTGGTCAAGCGCGAACTGTTGACGCAGGACCAGGCCCTCGGTGTCGACCCGGCCGGCGGCGCCAAGCGCGCCGACAACGGCCAGCGCGTGCTCGTCGTGACCTACCGTCTCGTCAACCTGTCGGGCCGCGAGATCGCCTCGGCCAAGGGCGCTGCCGAAGTGCACGACGCGCAGCACAAGCGCCGCACGCATTGCTGGATCGAGCAGGTGGACCGGATCGAGCCGTTCGCGCGCGCCGACGTGCGCTGCGGCAATGCGATGCGCACGGCAGATGCGGACGAACGCGCGCTCGTCGAGCTGCCGGAGGATCAGATCCGACTGCGCTGGGAGCCCGCCGAGATCGTGTTCGCCGACGGCAGCCGGCTGACCGCGCCGCGCTGAATCGGTGTGCCCGGTTTCAACGGCGCCGCCCGCCGGCGCCGCGATCCGGTTTCAGGCGAACGTCACGGCGTAGACCGGCGGCAGATTCAGCGACAGCGTGCGCCAGCTGTCGCCGTGATCGTCGCTGAGCCAGAGTCCGCCGGTCGTCGACGCCATCGCGAGCAGGCTGCCGTCGCGATTGATCGCCAGTCCGTGGCGATAGACCAGGTCATAGGCCTGCTGCGGCAGGCCTTCGCGCAGGCTGTCGAAACTGCGGCCGCCGTCGCGCGTGCGCGCGACCGACAGCGCCGCATCGACCGGAATGCGGCATTCGTCCTTGATCGCGGGCACGAACCAGGCGGTGTCGGGATCGTGCGGATGCACGGCGACGGCGAACCCGAACACCGACGGCGGCACGTTCGGCACGTCCTGCCAGTGGCGCGCGCCGTCGCGGCTCACGAACACGCCGGTGTGATGCTGCACCCGGAAGGTGTCGGGCGCGGCCGCGCATTGCACCATGCGGTGCGGGTCCTGGATGTTCGGATCGTCGCGCAGCTCGGGCGGCATGTAGGCGGCGTACATGCCGTCGGCCGCGAGCGTCCACCGCTCGCCGCCGTCGTCGGTCTGCCAGACGCCGCCGCAGGACACGGCGACGTGCAGCCGGCGCGGGTCGCGCGGGTCGACGCAGATCGAATGGATGCCGGGCTGGTCGTAGCCGCCGCCGAACCATTTTTCCCGCTGGGGACTATTCCACAACGACTCGACCAGCTGCCAGGACTCGCCTGCGTCGTCGGAGCGGAACAGCCCGCCCGGAATCGTGCCGGCCCAGAGTCGCCCGGGTTCGTCGGCGCCGCCGGCTTCGAGCGACCACAGGAGTTTCAGGCTCGCCGGCACCGGCGGCTTGCCGTCGCCGGTCGCGAGCATTTCTCCGGCCGGATAGGCCGGCACGGCGACCTCGCGCCAGCTCGCGCCGCGATCGTCGGAGCGCTGCAGCTTCACGCCGAAATGGCCGAGATTCAGCGCCGCGTACCAGCGTCCGTCGCGCGCATCGGCGAGCGCGAGCGTGACGTTGTCGCCCGGAAACGCGTGATGCTCGACGCGCCACTCCTCGCCGTCTTCGCACAAGGCGAACAATCCCTTGCGCGTGGACACCAGCAGTCGTTCGATCATGCCTAGCCTCCCGAAAGTGCTTGCAGCAGATAGATTTCCGAATGTGCGCCGAGCGCGGTCGCGGACAGATCGGACTTGTCCCGCAGGGCTTGTCCGTCGACGAAAACGGCGACGTGGTGACGGATGCGGCCCTGCTCGTCGACGACATAGCCGCGCAGCGGCGGATATCGTACGAACGCCGCTTCGAGCGCGTCGTGCAGGGTCGTCGCATCGACATCGAAACGGCATTCGCTGCCGGCCGCGGCGGGAAGCCAGCGGGCGAGTGCGGAAGCGAGCACGAGAGTCGGCATGCGCGAGCTCCAGCCGGGGCGATGTGGCAGGACAAGCCTAGCGCAGCGAGCCTGCCGACGGCAGCCGGGGCGCGGCCGAGGCCGGGTGTCGCCGGGGGACCATACCGCCGGGCGGTGCGGCGGCGATTCGCGCGACGTCGCGCGCCGGTCAGTCGCGCTTGTAGCGCCGCCGCGCATCCTCGAAACGACGGCGTGCGCTCTCGACGTTGCGCTGCAGCGTGATTGCGAGTTCGGCCAGTCGCGGCGAGACGCGCCAGCGGCCGTTCGCGAGCGACTCCGCAAGGCCGGCCAGACGCAGGTTCGCGAGATCGCGCGTGGTATTGCTCGGCAAGGTGTTGAGGTGCCGCGCGATCTCGCCGGGCGCGATGCCGTCGAGGTCGTGTTCGGCGAGCATCAGCAAGGTGCGCAGCGCCCGCTGCTGGGCAGCGTTGAGGTACTTCTCGTCAGCCATGGGCTAGCACACCCCTCGTCCGTGTGGGGGTGCTGCGCGCGGCACGCGCAGCACGGAATGCCGGACCTTCCGTCCGTGGAAAGTCCGTTCGTGCGGACCGCGTGCGCAGCGACGTGCGCGTGGGTTCGTATCGCACGCTCTGCGCGTGCGGGATCGCCTGAAACCCGGCGTCGGCGTTTGGCAGAAGCGCGCGGCCGCAGCGCATCGGCGCAGCCTGTTCTACCAAATTTATCCCTGCGCCTAATCCGACGCGGATGCGCGGGTTTTTCCGATTGTGCAAGCCGCTTGCAGTCAGTGAAATGCAGCGGGAGCAGTTTCTACGCGGTGGTGTGAGTCGTGCCGTTTCTGTCCGTGTCGTCCTCACGCAACCACGATGGGTTGTCCGTTGATGCAACGGCACCCTGCGGGAGGCACGAGGACGCGCGCCGGCGCACAGCGGGCCGACGACGACGGGAAGAATGAAACGCGGAGCGGTGGCGACATGAGGAAGAGAAGCGGGGCCGTTTTGGACATAACTGTCCTAGTTAAAAAATTCTGGGTCAGCGTTGGTTGACAGTCAAGTGGTGATCACATGGATCTTTTTGCACGGCTACGGGAAGAGCGGGCGCGACTGGGTTTATCGCTGCAACAAGTCGCTGATGCGGCGAGCGTTCACGTCAAGACAGTGCGGCGCTGGGAATCGCACGTGGCCATGCCGCTCGATGCGATGGTTCCGTTGCTCGCCGTCGGCTACGACGTGCAGTACGTCGCGAGCGGTGTGCGCAGCAAGAACGTGCACGAAGTGCGCGAGAAGGGTGTCGACTACGAAGTCAGTCCCGGCTTTGCCGGCGACGAGATCGTGCTGTTGCGACGCTACCGCGTGCTGACGACGCATGAGCGCGAGCAGGCCCACGCGATACTCGCCGTGCTCGCACTCAAGACGCCGCTGGCGGTACGCGAGTCCCGCTCTGTCGCTGCGGCGGCAAAGGCGCTGAAAGCGGCGCGCGCGGCGGCCGAATCGCCGCCGGGCCATGCGAAACCGCCATCGCGCGCGGTGCGCGACGGACGTTGAGCCGGGCGCCGGCAGAACGCGCGCGGACGGTCGGCGAGCGCCGGTGCGACTCGGCGCACGCGAGCGGATCCGATCGCGGCATGGTCTGCGCGGGGCGGTGCGGCACGCGCTGTCAAGCGAAATGTCCGTCGTCATCCGTGACGCCGGTCGCACCGCGCGCGTGGTGTGTGGTGTAGCCCGATTGCGCATGGCGCGGCAGTCGCCGCGGACGGCGGCGCGATCGCGACGACCTGCGCTACCGTTTGTACTTTTCCATTGCGCAAGAGGCTTGCAGTGAGCGAAATTCACGGGGTCGGCGCCGAGTCGCCGTATGCGAATGGATTGCCGGTATGGCCGATACCGATTTTTATGGACGATTACGCGAGGAGCGTCTGCGCCTCGAACTGAGTCGCGAGAGCGTGGCCGAGATCACGGGCGTCAGCACGCGCACGGTGCGGCGCTGGGAGACCGAGATCCCGATGCCGCTCGATGCATTGATCGCGCTGACGGTCGAGGGGTATGACGCGCAATACGTCTGCACCGGGCAGCGCAGCACGAATCGCAAGGCCGGCACCGGCCTGCGCGGCCTGCGCGAGATGCCCGAGGCCTACACCGCCGAGGAGATCGACTGGATCGTGCGACTGCGCCGCATGAAGCCGGCCGCGCGCATGCAGGCCCGGGCGATGCTCGACGTGATCGCGCCGAAGGCGCGGCGGAGCAGGAAATAGCAGCGGCGCGGCGGCAGGCGCGAGCCGGCGCCTGCCGATCGAGACCAGACGCCACCGATATCGCGAGGCCCCGTAGCGTGTGCTCGCGCGAGCGAGCGCACGATCGAGGTCGACGCGAGCCGGCGCCTGCCGTTCGCGCGGCCGCCGACGGCGACCACACGCTGCCGATCGTCGCGAGCCCGGGGTTCGGTCAGGTGCCGTCGAGCTGCGCGATCACCGCCGCCGCGGTTTTCAGGCTGAACGCCGCGATCGTCAACGTCGGGTTCGCGGTCGTGACGGTCGGGAACGTGCCGCTGCCGACGAGGTAGAGGTTGGCGTGGTCCCAGCTGCGCTGGTTCTGGTCGACGACTGATTTGCACGGATCGTCGCCCATGCGGTAGGTGCCGACGATGTGTCCCGCGCCGTAATACTTGAAACGCGTGGGCACGTCGCCGACGGGATACTCGAACGAGGTCGGGTCGTTCGCGGCCGGCGGCGTCGTGAATTGCCTGGCACCCATTTTCGCGAACACCGCGTCGGCGACCTGCTTCGCGGCGACGAAGCCCTTCTTCGTGTAGTCGGACAGGTCGTAATGGATTTCGGGACGCGGCAGGCCGAGCGGATCGAGCTCGTCCGACAGGCTCACGTAGTTCGTGGCTTCGGGCGACTGCTCGACGAGAAAGCCGAGGCGGAATTGCCGCGACAGGCCGTCGTTGAGCGCGGTGACGAGCGCGCCGCCCCAGAGCGCGGCGGGCGCGTCGCCGCCGGCTGCGGGCGGATTCAGTCCGCTGACGTTCATGCCGTTGATGAAGTCGAGTGTGGTCGTATCCGGATCGCCGATCGCGAAGTTCCAGCCTTCGTTGCCGATCTCGATGCGGAATGCTGCGCGCTCGCTGCGGAAATCGCCGTCGCGCAGGCTTTCGATGCCCGCTGTCGCGAGCGGTCCGCGATACGGCCAGATCGGCTGCGGCGCGAGCGCCCAGGCGAGATACAGCGGGTGATCCATGAGGTTCTGGCCGACGCAGCCGCTGCGGTTGGCGACACCGTTCGGGAAGCGGCCGCCGTTCGTCGACATCAGCAGCAGCCGCGGCGTTTCGATCGCATGCGCGGCGATGATGTAGATCTTCGCGCTGACCGTGCCGCTGCCGGTCGCCGGACCGGTGACCTGCTGATACTGGATGTAGTCGATGCCGCTGACGGTATCGTCGTCGGCGATGCGGATGTGGCTCGCGACGGTCTGCGGCCATACGGTCACGTTGCCGGTATCGAGCGCCGCGTTGAGGCTCACGCTGGGGTCGTACTTGGCCTGGATCGGGCAGATCGGAATGCAGTTCGTATTGCCGGCGCAGACGCGGCGGTTCTGGTACGGCTGCGAGTTGCGGCCTGCGGGCGTGCCGGTCACGGTGACGGGCAGTCCTTCGAACGTCATGCCTTGCGTCGCCGCGTCGACGGCATCGTCGACGAGCGTGTGCGGAATCGCCTGCATCGGGTAGCTGTAGCCCGGCGGAAAGGTGATGCCCAGGTACGACTGCTCGCTCGCGTTCGCCGATACGCCGATCTCGGCCTCGGCCTTGCAGTACCACGGATCGAGATCCGCATAGCTCAGCGGCCAGTTCACTTCCTGCTTGTAGACGGTCTGCATCTGGAAGTCGTTCGGCAGGAAGCGAAGGCTCGTGCCGAGCCAATGCCGCATCGTGCCGCCGGCGACGCGTTCGTAGGTGCTCGCGAACGCCTTCGGACCCTGCTGGATCAGGTACGCCTGATGCGGGTCCTGCCAATTGTCGGCGCGCAGGGTCAGCACGGTGGGGCGGCCGGCCGCGAGCGTCGACGGATCGGTGAGGTTTCCGCTGCCCTGCGGCGTGAACAGATCGGGCGTGTACGGCGACTCCGGCGTTTTCGCGACCGAGGTGTAGAAGCGCTGCATGAACGCGTTGATGTTGGTCGGCGTACCGGCACCGGCCTCGAGTATCAGCACCTTCTTGCCGGCGAGTCCGAGCTGCTTGGCCAGGATCGAGCCGGAGGCGCCGGCGCCGACGATGACGACGTCGTAATCGGTCTGTGCGGCGCTCATGACGTGGCTCCCGTGAAATCCGACAGCGCCGGCGGGTTCTTGGCCCAGTAGCCGAACGTGAAGTTGCTGTAGCCCATGGCATGGGCCTGCGCGACGTTCCAGACCCAGCCCTGCGTATACGCGTCGGACGAGATCACGACCGAGGACGGCGGTCCCGGCGGCGGCGTCGGGCTGTTGTAGGCCTGCAGCACCTTCGGGTCGTACCAGCTGCCGAGGTACCACGCGAGCATGATGCTGCGCGCGAGGTAGCAGACGTCGGGGCCGTTAGCCGCGAAGATCTGCTGCGCGATCTGTGTATCGGTCATGCCTTGTGCGACGGCGTTGGAATAGACCGACAGCAGTTGATCGAAGGTCGCGCCGCCGTTCTTCCGCGCGGTATCGAACAGCAGTTGCGGCACTTTCGACGGCGACAGCGGCGGTGCGAGCTTGCTCGCGCTGACGCCGGTCAGCAGCGCCGACAGGTTCACGAACTGGGACATGGGATCGCTGGCCATGGGCTCGCCTCGGAGTTGAGCGACGCGTCAGTGCGCGCGTTCGAGAATGAACGTGAAGTCGGAGGTGCGGCCCGTCGTGGCCGCCGCATTGCCGTGGCAATTCATGCAGCTCGACGAAGCCTGCGGCACGCTGCCCTGGATATAGGTTTCGAGCGTGATGTTGGCGAGGAACTCCGGTGCCGGAACGCCGTTCGGGTCGGTCTTGCTTTGCGGATCGGTGGGCCATTGCGTACTGACGAGCAGATAGTTCTGCCAGACCGTGCCGGTCAGGATTCCGGAGAACGCCTGCGTCAGTGCCGCGGTCTCGGCCGTGATCGGCGTCTCGCGCACGATCTGGCTGGTGAAGCCGTCCGGAAACGGCTGCACGTTCGGATTCCACGGCCGCGGCGGTGGCTCGTTGACGGCGCAGCCGCTGCAGTTCGCGCGGTAGAAGTTGTAGTGCGCGGCGAGCTTGCCCGCGGCGACATCGGTCTGCTGGGGCGCGTTGAGCACATGCTCGAACGTCGACCAGATCCATTGCGGCGCGCCCGCGGTCTTGTGCGCTAAGTGCAGTCCGACCAGGCCAAGCGTGGCGCCGACGCACGACTCCTCGATGCGCGGATTCTCCTGCGGCGGCGTGTAGACCAGCGCCTGCACCGTATGGAATTTTCCGGCGTCGTCGCTGTCGTCGAGCACCATCCACGAGGCCTTCGCCATGATCGCGCCGATGGTCCCGTTGGTCGTGTTGTCGACCACGTCGCCCGAGGGGAAGTCGACCGTCGCGGTGAATGCGCTCTGTCCCTGCTTGCTGTAGAGACCGTTCTGCACGATGTATTCGAACATCGGCCGGTTCATGAGGATTTCGTAGCGCACGTAGCGGCCGTGCTGGTCGATCAGCGGGCCCGTGTCGAACGGCTGCACGGTCGCGGACAGCACGTCCGGTGTCTTGCCGACCATGCTGAGCACGCGCGTGCCCTTCGGAACGCCGACGTTGCGGCATGCGGGCGGAATCGTGTGCGGCGCGTCCCAGGGCGCGGGCCGCGATCCGTCGGGCTTCATCACGTCGGAGAGCTCTTTCCAGCTCTCCCAGACGGTGGGCGCATCCTTGCCGATGGTGCCGCCGGCCGCCGGCGCGTTGAGCGCGAGGAAGGTGAGCCAGGAGTAGTAGTCGAAGCCGTGCTGCAGGTTCGCGAGCGTGATCGGCGGCACGATGGTCGCGTCGCAGGGTAGGCCGCTCGCGAGCAGTGCCGGCGTGACCGGGGTCGTCGGCGGCGTGACGTTGCAGTTCGTCACGGGCGGATCGATCGGCGGTGTCGGCGTCGGCGTGACCGGTCCGTGCGAGCAACTCGCGGCCAGTACCAGCAGCGCGGCGCCGCCGCCGGTCAGTCTCCACTTGCGCGTGCGATTCATGCGGTTCTCCGGCGGATTGCGGCGGTTTTTCGCGGGTGCACTGCGCCGCCGCGAACGCGCCGCCACGTCGTTCGCGTCGATGATCCGGTCTTGCGGACTTCCCCTGTTGCGCCGGCGGATTCGCCGGATTATTGCGTTTGAGACACGGTATACAGGTGGATCATTGTTGTCGCGCTGCATTGCGACAAAGACGATGTGTACCCGTTGCCGCTTTCGCATAGCGGAGAATGGGTCGGGCGGCCATCACGTGTGCGGCAATCGTGCGGTGCGGCCATCGCGCGGTGCGTGTTGTCGTGTGGGAGTGCTTCTCCGCTCCCCGGTTCCCAGTCCCCGATTCTCAAAAAAAGCGCC
Source organism: uncultured Lysobacteraceae bacterium (assembly GCA_946482585.1). The sequence goes on along the minus strand of CAMLSI010000007.1, from coordinate 16,469 downwards.
GGACAGTTGCCTGCCCGGCGCCCCGTTGCCGTCGCGGCTGACGACGCGACGCCCTCCCACCCGGTATCAGAACGTGATCGACCAGCTGTCGATCTTGCCCGTATCGTTGGCCGCGTTGTCGTTGACGCGCAGTCTCCACGTGCCGTTCAGCGGTTCGCTCGACAAGTTGAAGTTCACTGTCGCGTTGATGTTGTCGGTGCCGCCGCCGGTGCGGTTGTGGATGTTGTACAGCGAGCCGTCCGGCGCGACGAGATCGACCTTGAGGTCGCCCTGGTACGTGTGCACGATCGCCACGGTCACGGAGGCGTTGGTCGGCGCGTTGCCCGTGCGGCCCGATACCGTGATCGGGCTTTCGACGGTGGTGTTGTCGCCGATCGCGTAGTCAGTCGTGTTGCTGTAGGTCTGCGTGCCGCCGCCGCCGGTCGTGTAGTTGCCGACGATGCTGACGCCCGAGAACGCGGCATAGGCCTTGAGGCGTACGTGGTACGTACCCGCGCTCGGTGCCGGAATCGTGCAGGTTTCGGCGTTGGTCGAGCCGTCCGACTTGCAGTCGTAGACTGTGTCGGTCGGCGCGCTGCCGAAGCGCACGAACAGGTCCGCATCGCCGGTGCCGCCGGAGGTCGTGAAGGTCAGGTTGGTCGCGCCGCTCGGCACGGCCATGGTGTACGCGAGCGCGGAGCCCGTCGCGGCCGACTGATTCGTCATCGGCGTGCCGCGCGTGAGCGTGCCGCCGCCACCGCCGCCGTCGCAATTGGCGAGGCAGCCGCCGCCTTCGACGCGATTGCGGATCACCGTGGCCGGCTGCGACCCGAAGCCGCGGTTGAAGTTGATGCCGACGTTGGTCAGGTGGCAGTAGCTCATGATCGTGCCGCCGCCCGAGGGATTGCCCGGCAGCGGGCAGCCGCCCTCGGTCTGGCCCGAGCAGCCGTCGATCGCGGTGTTGTTGCCGTTCCAGACGCAGGCATGCGTATGGCGCGAGCCGAGCAGGTGGCCGGCTTCGTGCGTGACGACGCTGATGGTCCACGAGTAGGTCGGCACCGTGTTGTAGGCCGCCGATACGCCGCTCGTGCACATGCTCGCCGAGCGCGACGAATTGCAGATGCCGCTGAAGCCGGCGGCGACGCCGCCGCCGAGCGAGCGGAACGTGAGCAGCTGCGCGATCGTGCCGGTGAAGCTGCCTGCGCGATTGCTCTGGAAGCTCGACAGATTGCTGGTCGAGCTCGAGCCGTTGTACGGATCGGCCGTGGTCCAGATGTAGGCCTGCTGCAGCTTCAGCGAAATGCCGTCGTTCGCGTACAGGGTTGCGGAGTTGTTGAACACGGCGGTGACGTAGTCGGTCGCCGCCTGCAGGCTGCCGCGGTTCTGGAAGATGTCGTACTCGGCTTCCATCCACTCCGTCGCGCACTTGACCGTCTGCAGCGCGTCGGTACCCGTGCCGCGGCCGTTCGTGACCGGCGTCATTTCGGGCTTGTCGGCGGCGGCGCCCTTGTTCGCCGACGGATCTTCCCAGTACTTCGCGAAGTTCTCGCGCGTACCGTCGGCGCCCATCGCGCAACCCGGCGCGCCGCTCTTGTCGAGAATCGCCGACTCGGCGTAGACGATGTGGCGGTTCGTCGGATTGTCGCCTTCGAGCTTGCCGATGACCCAGTTGCCGTCGGTCACCGTCGAGAACGTACCGATCACTTCGCCGTTGAACACGCTGACCGCGGCGAAGGAGGACGGATCGCCCTTGACGATGCCGCGGTAGTGCAGGCCGCGGTTGATCTTGCTGGTGTCTTCGCCGCCGCTCGCGGTGATCTGGAAGTCCGGCGCGAAGATGTCGTTCTCGAACAGTTCGAGCTCGACCTGGCCGCGCTCGCGTGTCGGCAGGCGCAGGGTCAGCGAGCTCGGGCGGCTGCGCTGCAGATCGGCGACGACGTTCTTGTCGAGATCGAGCAGGGTGCCACTGCTGACGGCGAGCCGGGTGACGGCGTCGCTCGTGGCCGAGCGCGACGACGCGCTCGCGAACAGCTCGACGGCGCGGAAGGCTTCGGCCTTGCCGCGATAGGTATCGACCTGCAGCGACATGGTGCTGGGCCGCGCGCCGGTTGCATCGTCGCCCGCGACGGCGATGCCGCTGCCGAGCGCGAACAGCAGACAGGCCGGCAGCATGGCCCGCCACAGACGCGTCTTGAAGGTCTTGCGAGAAACATTCATTCGACTGACTCCCTCCCGGTGTACGAATGGCCGCTAGGCGGCATGCAGACCTCCGTGTCAGTGGCGCACGGCACGCCGTGCAGCCGGAACGCGCGTTCACGCGCACGCGCAACACGCGACGCCGCATCGCGACCGCGAAGCGGTCGTGCCGGCCCTGTCGTGTATTGCGGTACTCGTACGGCGCGATTCCATCGCTGCAACGTCGTGGACCACCCCTGTTCCACGTCGACGCGTTCGCCGCGGCGGATTCCGGGTCTCGCGACTGCGTCATCGAATGTGCGCAGGTTCGCGTCGTGCTGTCCCGGATCGTGCGATTGCCGAGGTCGGAAGCGTCGCGAGCTCGTTGCCGAGCACCTCTCCCGGGCCGACGGTGTACACGACCGCAGAGCCCATCGCAACCGTTCTTCGCGAATGTTTTTATATATGTGACGTCGTTCACTTCGCGAACTCGCGGCGACAGCGGACGCGACCGCCGCTGCGAAACGTTTGCACGACTGCGGCGCAACAACGCCGCTTTCCGTCGGTATTTTGCGATTCGCGGACGTGTTCCGCGGTGTCAATGTCAAGAGCGGCGAAGCGGCGGTGATGCCGCTTCCTCGCACCGTTGCGATGCACAACTTGCCGCGTTATGCCGTTTTCGGCATACATGAGCGCTTGGACTGCTGCAGTGCCGCAGGCTGCCGAAACGGCGGTTCCGGTGCCGTTGTGCGCAGGCGAGGCTGTGGGAAACTCGGCCGTTACGGATCAAGGGAGCGGAAAGAACATGGGCGTCGGATTCGTCATCGGCATCGTGCTGGGCTTCGTCGCGGCGTGGTGGTTCAGGCGTTCTTCGCGCCACGCGGGCGAACGGCCCGCGCCGCTGCCGGGCGCTGCGGCGCTGCCGGCGGCTGCGGCGGCCGCCGCCGCCGTCGAGCCCGCGCCGCCGGACGGCGAGCCGGAAGCGCCGGTCGTGCACGCGTCGCCGCGCGACCGGCTCGGCGCGCTGCTGCGGCCCTGTCAGGAACGCATGGAGAGTTTCGACCATCCCGACGAACTCGCAGCCATGGCCGAGTTCGATGCCGCGGTGGAACTGCTCGCGAGTTCCGCGTTCACGCCGCGCGAGCGCGTCGAGGCGGCCGCGTCGCGCAGCGTGCCGCTGAGCAGCGCCGCTTTCGTCGCGCTGCATCGCGCGGGCGATGTCGTTTCGCTCGACATCGTGCGCACGCTCGATCGCATGGGCTTCTTCACGCTGCACTACGCGCTCGGCTATCTCGCCGCCCATCCGCATCCGGCGTCGCTCGAAGGCGTGCTGCTGCGCATGAGCGAGTGGTGGATCGATCATCCGGTCGCGCGCGCCGGCGTGCAGCGCTATTTCGACGCACTGCCGGTCGCCGCGGCGCTCGGCGAAGGGGTCGCCGCGGCCGATCCGGACCGTCTGCGCGCGCTGCAGGGCTGGCTGCGCCATTGCGGCCACGTGCGCGGCGAAGCGTTCGCACTGCAGATCGCCGAACTCCTGCGCGCGCATGAAGACCTCGGCGCGCTGCTGCAGGTCGGGCGGCTGATCGGTCCCGACGAAGGCGACGACGACGTGCTCGCGCCGGCCGACGACGATGCGCGCCGCCGCGTCATCGCGCTGCTCACGCGCGAGCCGCGCACGAGCCCGGTACTGGTCGGTCCCGAAGGCAGCGGCAAGAGCACGCTGATCCGCCAATGCCTGCGCGAACTCGCCTCACAGGGCTGGCGCATCGTCGAGGCGACGCCGGCGCAGATCCTCGCCGGGCAGAAATTCATCGGCGAACTCGAAGGCCGCATCACGATGCTCGTGCGCGCGCTGTCGGCGCCGCGCACGCTGTGGTACGTGCCCGAGGCGCATCAACTGCTCGAGAAGGGCCGCACGACCAGCGATCCCACGGGCATTCTCGATCTGCTGCTGCCGTATCTCGAAAAGCACGACATCCAGCTGATCGGCGAAAGCCCGCGCGAAGCCTGGAGCCGCGTGCTGGCGCAGCGTCCGCGCATCCGCCATCTGACGGTGAGCCTCGACGTCGACGCGCTCGATGCCGCGGCCACGCGCGAGCTCGCCGCGGCCTGGGCGCAGCGCGCCGCGGAACGCGCGGGCCGGCCCGTGGCTTCCGCCGAACTCGTCGCCGAGGCGATGAACCTCGCCGCGCAGCAGTTTCCCGATCGCGCCGAACCCGGCCGCAGCCTGCGCCTGCTGCAGGAAACCCTGCGTGTGGCGCAGCAGGCGGATCCGCCGACGCTGCCGCTGACGCGCGCGCAGGTGCTGTCGACGCTGTCGCTGCAATCGGGCCTGCCGCTCGACATCCTCGACGGCGGCGCGCGGCTCGATCTCGCCGACGTGCGTGCGTTCTTCACGCGCCGCGTCATCGGGCAGGACGAAGCCGTCGACGCGCTCGTCGATCGCATCAGCATGCTCAAGGCCGGACTCACCGACCCGCAGCGGCCGCTCGGCGTGTTCCTGTTCGCCGGGCCCACCGGCACGGGCAAGACCGAGCTCGCGAAAGCGCTCGCCGAATACCTGTTCGGTTCGCGCGAGAAGCTGCTGCGCTTCGACATGAGCGAATACCAGTCCGAAGACGCCTACTGGCGCCTCATCGACGAAGGCAGCGGCGAGCGCGCGACCTCGCTGACCGCGCGCATCCGGCAGACGCCGTTCGCGGTCGTGCTGCTCGACGAATTCGAGAAATCGCATGCGCGCATCTGGGACCTGTTCCTGCAGCTGTTCGACGACGGCCGCCTGACCGACCGCCAGGGCAACACGGCGGATTTCCGTCACAGCCTGATCATCCTCACGAGCAACGTCGGCTCCACTGTCACGCGCCGCAGCGGCCCGGGTTTCGTCGCGGCGAACGACGCGTCGGCGCGCGGCGACGCCGAGCGCGCGCTGTTCGCGACGTTCCGCCGCGAATTCCTCAACCGCCTCGACCGCATCGTGATCTTCCAGCCGCTGTCGCGCGCGGTCATGCGCGACATCCTGCACAAGGAGCTCGAGCTCGTCCTCGCCCGGCGCGGGTTCCGCGTGCGCGACTGGGCCGTGGAGTGGGAACCGTCCGCGGTGGACTTCCTGCTCGAGCGCGGCTTCACGCCGGATCTCGGCGCACGGCCGCTGCGCCGCGCGATCGATCAGTACCTGCTCGCGCCGCTGTCGCGCACCATCGTGGAGAATCGCGCGCCGAGCGGCGGGCAATTCCTGTTCGTGACCGGCGCGCACGATGCGCTGCAGGTGCGTTTCGTCGATCCCGACGCTGGCGTGCCCGCCGCGGTCGCGACGCCAGTGCCGGAGCGCGCCGACCTGCGTGCGCTCGCGCTCGACGCCGCGGCCGATGCGGACGCGCGCGCGGCCCTGCAGGCGGCGCTGGCCGCGAGCGAAGCGCGCCTCCAGGACGCCGCGTGGCTCGCGCTCAAGGACCAGGCCGCCGGCGCGATGCAGGCGCGCGATTTCTGGAACAGCGCCGATCGCCAGCGCGTGCTCGACCGCATCGAGCGCATGGACCGGATCGAGAACGGTGTGCGCGGCGCGCATTCGCTGCTCGCGCGCCTGACCGGCGGCGGCCGCGGCGTGCTCGACGTGGTGCGGCACGTCGCGCTGCGCCTGCATCTGCTCGATCTCGCCATCGCCGCGGTATTCGCCGACGAACCCGAGGACGCGCAGCTCGAACTCGTCAGTGCCGATCGCGTCGGCGCCGCGACGCGCGCCTGGGCCGAGCGTGTCGCGCAGATGTATCTCCAGTGGGCCGACACGCGCGGCATGCGCGTACGCACGGTCGAGCACGACCGCGAACAGGCCAGCCTGCGCCTGCTCGTCGCCGGCTTCGGCGCCTGGCAGAGCCTGCGCGACGAACGCGGCCTGCACGTGCTCGAGCGCGCCGACACCAATCCCGCCGAACGCCAGCGCGTGCGCGTACGCGTGACGCCGGACGGCGCGGCCGGCTTCGTGGCCGAACCCGACGTCGAGTCGCGCCTGTGCCGGCGCTATCAGGAACAACCGACGCCGCTCGTCCGCGACGCCGTGCGCGGCTGGCGCAGCGGGCGTCTCGATCGCGTGCTCGGCGGCGATTTCGACCTGATGCGCTGATCGCGCGCGTAACGGCAAGCCGCCGCGTGCAGGCCTGCGCGGCGGCGTCTATGCTCCGGTCCCGTCGCCGCTCACCATCGAGGTCGTGCATGAACAGGATGCCGGTCGCGCTGTCGTGCTGTCTCGCGCTGAGCGCCTGCGCGACGCAGCCGCCCGCCGCGGACAGCCTGCATCGCCGCCTGCTCACGCTGGACACGCATCTGGACACGCCCATGCATTTCGGCCGCGCGGGCTGGAGCTTCGGCGACCGTCACGACTACGCGAGCGATCTCGTGCAGGTCGATCTCGCGCGTATGGAGGCCGGTGCGCTCGACGGCGGTTTTTTCGTGATCTACACGGCCCAAGGCGAATTGACCCCGCAGGGCTATGCGCGCGCGCTCGCGTTCGCGCGCGGACGGGCCGACCGCATCGGCGAAACCATTGCCGCGTTTCCCGATCGGCTGGCGCTCGCGACGCGCGCCGACGATGCGGCGCGGCTCGACCAGTCCGGCCGGCGCTTCGCGTTCGTCAGCCTGGAAAACTGCTATCCGCTCGGCGAAGACCTGAGCCTGCTCGCCGAATTCCGCCGCCGCGGCGTGCGCCTCGCCGGTCCCGTCCACACCAAGACGAACCAGTTCGCCGATTCGGCCACGGACGACGCGCGCTGGAACGGACTGAGTCCGCTCGGCCGCGAATGGGTCGCGGAGATGAACCGGCTGGGCATGGTCATCGATGCCAGCCATGCCTCCGACGCGGCGTTCGACCAGATGCTGGAACTCTCGCGCACGCCGCTGCTGCTGTCGCATTCGGGATCGCGCGCGGTCTGGAATCATCCGCGCAATCTCGACGATGCGCGCATCCGCAGGCTCGCGGCGCGGGGCGGCGTCATCGGCGCGACGACGGTGTATCTCGCGACCATGAACATCGGCGCGCAGCGCGCCGCGCTGTTCGAAAAGCTCGAGCACATCGCCGAGCTGTCGCCGTCCGAACAGACGCGACTCGTCGCCGACACGCGCGCGCTTGATGCGACACAGCCGCTCTGGAACGTCGACATCGACGCCTTCATGAAGAGCCTGCTGCACCTGATCGCCGTGGCCGGCGTCGATCATGTCGCGTTCGGCGGCGACTGGGACGGCGGCGGCGGACTGCGCGGCCTCGAAGACATCTCGGCGCTGCCGCAGATCACCGCGCGGCTGCGTCGCGCCGGCTATTCCGAGGCGGACCTGCAGAAGCTCTGGAGCGGCAACGTGCTGCGCGTGCTGCGCGCGGCCGAGGCGGCCGCCGCGCCGTGAACCGCCGCGACGCTTGACCTTGTCCCAAGGGCAGACCCGAGACTGGCCGCGATGTCGAAACCGGACCTCCATTACCTGCGCATCGGCGACCTCGCGCGCCGCAGCGGCGTCAGCGCGAAGGCGCTGCGGCTCTACGAGGCGCGCGGGCTGCTGAAGCCCTCCGCGCATTCCGCCGCCGGCTATCGCCTCTACGACGCGGCGTCCCTCGCGCGACTGAACCAGATCGTGCTGCTCAAGCGCGCGGGCTTTCGCCTCGCCGAGATCGGCCGGCTGCTCACGCGCGATCCGCAGGCGGCGACGCAGCTCCTGCGTGCGCGCATCGCGGCGCTGGAACGCGAATGCGCGGAGCGGGAACGGGTACTGCGCCTGCTGCGCGGAATTGCGCAGCGCTCGGTTTCGCCATCGACCTTCCCTCTTGACGAACTCGTGGAGACGATAGCGATGAGCACTCAATTGAACGTGGATTGGACCGAGCGCGAACGCGACGACTTCCGTCGCCGCGCCGAGCAGCTCGGCGACGCCGGCATGACCGAGGCGCAGCGCCTCTGGCCCGAGCTGATCGCGCAGGTGCGCGCGGCGCTGGACGCCGGCACGCCCGCCGATGCGCCCGAGGTACAGGATCTCGCGCGGCGCTGGTACGCGCTCGTGCAGTGCTTCACCGGCGGCGACGCCGAGGTCGCGCGCAAGCTCGGCGACGCGTGGCAGGCGCAGCCGGATGCGATGGCCGCACACGGGCTAGACCCGGCGCTGTTCGCCTACGTCGGCAAGGCCATGGCGGCCGCGGGGTTGTCGCCGGGCGCGGGTTGACGGGCGGCGTACGCCGGGCCGGACGCCGCCGAGCGCGATGCCGCGGTGTCGCATCCTGCGCGATGGCCCGTTCCGCGATGCCGTTGAACGAGCGGCGGCGATTTCAACCGCAGACGCGATTGCGACCGCTGCGCTTGGCCTCGTAGAGCTGTGCGTCGGCCTGCGACACGAGGCGTTCGTGGTGCGTGGTGTCGCCGCGTGCGGCCAGGCCTATGCTGACCGTGATCTGCAGGTTCGGCGCGAATGCCGAGCAATCGGCGCGTTCGACCGCGATGCGCAGGCGTTCGGCGAGCACACGCGCCTGTTCGAGCGTCGTGTCGGCGAACAGCAGAGCGAATTCCTCGCCGCCGTAGCGGGCGAGGCGGTCCTCCGCGCGCAGCTGCGCGCGCATGGTGTCGGCGACCATGCGCAGTGCGGCGTCGCCGGCGGCATGCGAATGCTGGTCGTTGATGCGCTTGAAGTGATCGATGTCGACGAGCGCGAGCGTCAGCGGCCGGTCCTCGCGCGTCGCGCGCTCGAACTCGGCGGCGAACTGTTCGTCGAACCAGCGCCGGTTCGCCAGCCCGGTCAGGCTGTCCTCGCGCGCCTGGCGTTCGGACGCGTCGGCGTGTTCGCGCAGGCGCACGAGCAGCGCGCTCTTTTCCGCATCGGCCGCGGTCAGGCGTTCGGTCTGCGCGCGCAGGTCCTGCGTGCGCTGGTCGATGAGTTCGCGCAGGCGGCGTTCGTTGCGGTGCAACTGGCGGACGCGCGCGGCGTAGAGCAGGTACAGCACGAAGAGCGCGAGCAGCGCCGCCGCGGCCCAGAAGCTGCTGCGCTGCCACAGGTGCGGCGCGACGTGCAGATCCAGTATCGCTTCTTCGCTGTTCCAGTCGCCGCCGGCATTGGCGGCGGTCACGCGGAAACGGTAGTCGCCCGGCGCGAGGTTCGTGAATTGCGCGAAGCGCTGGTTGCCGCGCTCGACCCAGTCGAGGTCGAAGCCGTCGAGACGGTAGCGGTAGTGGATCTTTTGCGGCATCAGGTAACTGAGCCCGGCGAAATGCAGTTCGATCTTGCGCGTGCCCGGCGCGAGTTCGAGCCGGTCCTTGAGCGTGATGGTGCGGTCGTCGACACGGACTTCCTCGACCACGACCGGCGGCGCCGTGCGCGCGAAGCGCCGCAGCCGCGGCGGATCGACGCTCGACAGTCCCATCGCGGTCGCGACCCAGATGCGGCCGTCGCCGCTGCGCCACGCGGCCGGTCCCGAGCCGCCGTTGCACTGGGCGCTGGCCATGCCGTCGGCTTCGCCATAGACCTCGACGGCGAGCTGCGCGAGCGTGCCGTCGGCGACCGCGTCCGCGTCGTTGCGCGCGACGCGCAGCACGCCGCGGTTCGTGGTCAGCCAGAACCGCTGCTCGTCGTCGGCGACGACCTGGAACACGGTATCGACCGGCAGCCCGTGACGCCGCGCGACCGCCGCCAGTTTTCCGTCGCGCCAGCGCACGAGGCCGCGGTCGGTCGCCATCCAGATCGTGCCGTCACGGTCTTCGTAGAAGCCGAACACGTCTTCGATTTCGTCGAACCGCGACAGGTCGACGCGCTCGATGCGGTCGCCGTCGGCGACGGCGGCGCCGTTGGCCGTGCCGATCCAGATGCGCCCGTCGGCCGCCGCATGCAGCGCGATGATGAACTCGCGCGGCAGGCCGTCGGCCAGGCCGAAGCTGCGCCAGGCACCGTCGCGCAAGCGTGACAGCCCACGTGCGGTACCGACCCAGACCGCGCCGTCGCGCGCCGTCGCGATCGCGCGCACCTGGTTGCCGGCGAGCCCGTCGGCGGTGCCGAAGCGGCGCAGGCGATCCGGCTGCCAATGCACCAGTCCGTTCGCGTAGGTGCCGACCCAGAGCCCGTCGGCGCCGTCGGCCGCGAGACTCAGCACCGAATCGCCGAACACCTCGGCGATCGCTTCCATCGATTCGAAACGGCCGTTGCGCCAGCGCGAGAGCCCGCGGCTGGTGCCGACCCAGAGGGTGCGGTCGGCGGTCTCGAGCACGCTGCGCACATAGTTGTCGGCGAGCCCGTGTTCGGTCGTGTAGCTGACGAACGGCGCATCGCGCAGGCGCAGCAGGCCGCCGTTCGTGCCGACCCAGACGCTGCCTTCGCGATCCTCGAACAGCGCCGACACGCGGTCGTTCGGCAGGCCGACTTCGCTGCTCAGCGTCTCGACGCGGCCGTCGCGCAGGCGCAGTACGCCGTGGTTGACGGTGCCTATCCACAGATTTCCGGCGCGATCGACGAGCAGGCGCTGCACCGCGTCGACCGGAAGATGGCCCGCCGCGGCGACGAAACGGTCGCCGTCGCGGCGATAGACGCCGCGTTCGGTGCCGACGTAGATCTCGCCACCGCCGAATGCGATGTCGAATACCGGGCCCGGCGGCAGACCGTCGGCTTCGCCGAACACCTGCAGCGCGTCGTCGTGCACGCGCACGACGCCTTCGGTCGTGCCCGCCCAGATGCTGTCGTCGGGCGCGCGGCTGAGCAGGAACAGCGACAGGCTCGGCAAGCCCTGTTCGCGGCCGAAATGCCGGATGTCCCGGCCGTCGACGCGATCGAGCCCCGCGCTCTCGGTCGCGACCCAGAGCCGGCCGCGGGCGTCCTCGAGCACGTCCATGATCTCGTCCTGGGCCAGGCCGTCGCGCATGCTCAGGCGCGACCAGACGCCGTCCTTGAATCGCGTGACGCCGCCGCGCGAAGTACCGAGCACCAGCGTGCCGTCGCGCATGACCTGCAGCGCGCGGATGCCGTTGTCGGCGAGCGCCGCGACATTGGACCGGTCGAACGCGCGGAACTCCACGCCGTTGTAGCGCGCGACGCCTTCCCAGGTCGCGAACCAGAGATAGCCGTCGGCCGTCTGCGCGACGCCCTGCACGAGGTTGTGCGGCAGCCCCTGGCGCGTGGTCCAGGTTTCGCGGAAATACTCGTTGAGCGGACGCTGATCGCTCGCGATCGCGGCGGCCTGCAGCAGCAGCGCCGTCAGCGCGAGCAGGCCCAGCCTCAGTATCGTCCTACCGGATCGCACATGCGGCTCCCCAAACCGGTGCGCCCTGAGCATACCCGAACGCTGCGGTCGGCCAAGGCGGGGAAACAATCAGGCGAAGGCGAGCAGCGAACCGTAACGGCACCGCTCGCCGGTCACCGCATTGCCGTCGGGCGCCCGCTCAGCTCTGCTGCAGATGCCGCGCCTGTCGCGTCGGCGTCGCGCCGGGGCCTTTGCGCGTACGTGGCGCGGGCATCGCGGCGTCGGCGGGTTCGAACGGCAGGCGGCTGCGGCCGCCGGCGGCGTGATAGTCGGCGGCGAGATCGGCGCCGGTCGCTTCGGAGTCGAGTCCGCGGACGCCGGTCAGGAAATCGTAGAGCGCCTGCACGATGCGTTCCTGCGCGAGGGCATGCGTCTGGCCGGTGCGGGCGTAGAGCCAGTCGCTGAAGGCGAGGAAGTGCGCGAACGGGCCGTCGCCGAGCAGGCGCGGCAACGTGCGCGGATAGCGGCCCGAGTTCGCGACGAGATCCCAGTAGCGCGCGAAGCGCGACAGGCGCTGCATGGTCGCGAAATCGATCACGTTGGTGGCGAGGATGTTGTACGGCGGCTCGGGGTTGAACTGCAGGCCGAAGTCCTGGGTGTGCCGCGCGATCGGCGCGCCGCGCAGGCGCTTGAGGATCCCGAACTGGATTTCGTGCGGCGCGAGCGCGACCAGCGTGTCGAAGCCGCGCGCGAACGTGGCGACGTCCTCGCCGGGCAGCCCGGCGATCAGGTCTACGTGCAGGTGCGCGTTGCAGTGATCGCGCAGCCAGCGCAGGTTGGCCGCCGCGCGTGCGTTGTCCTGGCGCCGCGAGATGCGCGTCTGCACCTCGGGGTCGAAGGTCTGGATGCCGATCTCGAATTGCAGCGTGCCCGGCGGAAAACGCTGGATCGCGGCCTTGAGGCGCTCGGGCAGATGATCGGGGATCAGCTCGAAATGCACGAACACCGGATCGTCCGGCGCCGCCTCGAGTTTGGCGAGGAAGAAATCGAGGATCGCGAGCGAGGTATCGACTTTGAGATTGAACGTGCGGTCGACGAACTTGAACTGGCGCGCGCCGCGCGCATGCAGCGTTTCCAGATCGGCGAGAAACGGTTCGAGCGGAAACGGCCAGGCGGTCTTGTCCAGCGCCGACAGGCAGAACTCGCATTTGAACGGGCAGCCGCGCGAGGCTTCGACGTAGAGATAGCGCTGGCGCACGTCCTCGTCGGTGTATTCGGCATACGGCGAGGCGAGTGCGGGCAGCGGCGGCTGCACGCCGGCGACGATGCGTCCTTCCGGCCGCTCGCCCGCGAGCAATTGCGCCGCGAGCGCAGCGAAGCTGACTTCTCCCCAGCCGGTGACGACGTAGTCGGCCGCGGCGGCGATGCGCTGCTGCGATGTTTCGTAGCTGACTTCGGGGCCGCCGAGTACGACGACCAGGTCGGGCCGCAGCGTTTTCAGCAGCGCGACGAGCTTCGTGCTCTCCTCGATATTCCAGATGTATACGCCGAGCCCGAGAATGCGCGGGCTCTCGGCGAGGATTTTCTCGGCGATGTCTTCGGTCTTCTGGCCGATGATGAATTCGCGGATGACGCTGCGTTCGCGCAGCGCACCGAGGTTGGCGCGCAGGCAGCGCAGGCCGAGCGACGCGTGCGCATAGCGCGCGTTGAGGGTGGCAAGAACGATATCGGGCATTGCGCAAGTATGCGGGAGTGCGAGCTGCGGCGCGAAATCGCCGGGTTTCCGGCGTCAGTCTGGCGATCGGGCGCACGGCAGCGTGATGCGCTTTCTCGTCGGCCGGTGCGAGACACCCTTCAAGGTCAAGGGCACGGTTGAGCGCTTTGCTTCGTGTCTCAGCCACAACCACGGAGTAGCGTGTGGTCGCCCTCGGCGACGGCACGATCGTAGTGCCGTGCCGGCCCATCACCTCGATCGTGCGCTCGCTGCCGCGAGCACACGCTACCCGGAGCAACTCGCGATGTGCGACTCGTTCGCGGGGAAAGCCCTCCCCTGGCAGGGGAGGGCCTTTTGCGATCAAGCAGTGCCGTTATTCACGGCTCGTCGTCGCCGGGTTCTTCCTCACAGCCGCGTCCACGCGTCCTGCCAGTTCGCGCCCGTGCCCGGCGCGTAATGGAACGCGCTGTTGACGTTGCACCAGCCGCCTTCCGGATGCGGCCGGCAGCGGTAGCGGTTGCCGTCGCTGCCGAGCACGACGGTCTGGCCGGGCACATAGCTGCCGATGCCGTTCGGATAGACGTAGTCGTAGCCGCCGCCCGTCGTCGGTTTCTTGTGCGCGATCGACACGGTTGCCGCGTGGCTGGCGGTGCCGTCGTTGACCGTGAGCCGCACGACAACGGTCTGATCCTGCGCCGGCGAGGTCAGGTTCAGCGTGGTCTGCACGCCGCTCGCGGCGCTCAGGCTGGCACCGTTGCCCGAGACGAGGCTCCACTGGTAGCTCAGCGCCTGGCCATCCGGATCGCTGGAGCCGGAACCCGACAGGCTGACACTGCCGGCGCCGGTCACCGTCGTCACACTCGCGCCGATCACGGCGACCGGCGGCTGGTTCGTGTTCGGCAGGCGAATGTCGACCTGATGATTGAGGTTCCGGCTCGTCAGCGTATAGACGCGGTTCGCGCTCGCACTCTGCTGCGGCACGATGCTGCCGCCGGCACCGAGCACGCCGATACGCGCGTTCGCCGACTGCGCGTTGACCGCGAGCGCGAAGCGGTATGGCCATTCGGTCGCGGCGCCCTGGCCCGAGGCGACCGTGAACGGGATCGACTCGACGTCGCCGCCGCTCGCGTCGAACAGGCGCAGGGTCACCGTCGTGCCGGCCGGCAGCGCGTTCTGCGCCGTCAGCGCGCCTTCGTCGGTCCAGGTCGGGTTCGGCGATCCGCCGAATTCCACATCGGTACAGGTATAGAACGCCTCCGTGCTGTCGGAACGCTGCCACACGGTATAGATCGTGTGCTTGCCGGTCAGCGCGGGCAGTGTGCAGCGGAACCGGTAGTTGCCGTTCTCGAGCGGCACGGCACCGTAGCGGCAGAACTCGAACAGATCCGACCAGCGCAGCGGCTGCGTCGGCGCCCAGCCGCTGCGCGTGACGTAGAAGATCCAGTCGCGGCTCGCGTGCGGCGCGGTCGCGCGGAACACGAACTCGAACTTGCCGTCGGCGCCCGGCGCGATCGGCGTCGCGTACCAGTCGCTGCGCGCGAGGTCGAGTCCGCGGAAGGTCGGATTGTTGCCGCTGCAGAGCTTGCCGTCCGGCACGACGGCCTGGTGATTGCCGTTCGCGTTGGCCTGGTTGACGCCGGTCCAGTCGTAGAACGCCTGCGTGCCGCCGGCCTCCTTGAGCGCGCGGCACGCGGGATCGCTGGGGTTTTCGGGATTGTTGAGGAAGCAATGGTAGATGCGGCTCTCGGGCACGATCATCGAGCCATGCGCGTGGCCGCGCTGAGGCAGCGAGACGGCGGCCAGTGCGAGCAGGGCGAGCGAACTGCGTACAGCGAACGAATGCGACACGACGGATCTCCTCCGGACAGTGGAAACGCACACCGCCGTTGCACGGCGGGTTCAGGGCCCGTCGCGCGAAGGCGATGCAGTTGGCGCCGTCCGGAGGTGGATTGACGGCGATGGCGGTGCACGCAAGGCGTGCGGCAAGCGCGGGATTCGCGCGGTACGTTCGTTGTCGTTATCGGCGCCGTACGTTGCGGCGCCGTAGTACACGTGTGCAGGAACGGATCTTTGCCATCGTCGCGCACGCGCTCTTGTGCCGCAATGGCATGAGGAGCGGGCGCGACCGTTGATCGCCGCGCCGTTCGCGCCGGTGACGGCCTCAGTCGAATGGCGCGGGATAGTCCGCCTTGGCGGGCAAATCGGAGCGGAGGACCGGCTGCCCGGATCGGATGCGCGGCAGCAGTTGATCCACCACGTCGAAGTCCTCGTTGCCGTCCTCGTCCTTGGAGACGGCAATGTCGGCATGGAGGACGGATGTCCAGGCATGCCCTTCGTCGAACGGATCGAGCCAGCGGCCGTCGAATTTCCCGCCGACCTCGAAATGGTGATCGTTGGTCACCGCGACCGGGACTTTCAGCGCGCCGAGAAACCGCAGGATGCCGTCGTTGTATTCGCCGACCACGATCTCCTCGACCTCGGCATCGCCGACGAACAGGAATTCGGCGCCGCCCGCGACGATCGCCTTCGCGCGCGTCTTACCCGCGACCACCAGGAACGGACCGCCGTTGCGGCTGGCATTGATGATCGGGCCGCTCACGGACAGCGAGCCGGTGACGATCAGGCCTGCGGCGCCGTGTCCCTGCTTCCAGTCCGAAAGCAGCGCGCCGTCGATCGCGAGATCGCCCTCGACGACCCGGACCTTCGCGCTGCGCGACAGCGACGACAGCGACATCAGCTTCTTCACCGGCGCGTGCGTTTCCAGCGCTGCGGCCAGTTCGACCTCGACGCCGCGATTCGACCAGCCGTCGAACGGATCCGCCGCGAACGCCGCCGTCGCCATGCCCAACCCTCCAAGAATCGCGAAAATTCCGCGCATCATCCGGTCTCGAATCCTCTGCGGTAGGTCAACACTTCTGCGGCGGCATAGTGTCTACGATGCGGAGCGCGCTGCCGTGAGGTGGCGCGCAGTTCGAGGGCGTCTCCGGAAGCGGACGCACGTGTGCCGGCCGGGATGAGCGGCCGGCACAGGGCGTCGTTGCTTACGGCGTCAGATAGCTCGAGATGCTCGAGTACACGTCGGCCAGGCGCGAGTAGTAGTCCGGATCGGTCGGCGCCGAGCAGAACGAAAGACCGCCGTAGAGGCCGCCGCGCAGCTGGTAGCTGCCGGTGCCGCTGACCGTGAACAGGCCCGAGCCCGACGAGCCGCCCTCGGTCACGCCGAGCGACCATTGCACGCGATAGAACGGACCGAGGCCGTCGATGTTGCTCGACAGCTGCGTGACCTTGCCGAGCGAGTACTTCTTCACGTCGCCGGCCGGGTGGTGGATGCCTTCGATCGCGGTGTTCGTCGCGGCGATCGCGCTGCTGTTCCAGCCCGCGTAGATCGCGCCCGACGGCGGTGCGGTCTTGAGT
>CAMLSI010000006.1 GCA_946482585.1 uncultured Lysobacteraceae bacterium | reverse complement strand
CGAGAATGAGCAGTCTTCGTGCATGTGATTGTCACGCATCGAAAACTTGTTGACACTGCTGGACGACAGGAATAATTTTCGCGCCGTTGAAACGCGCGCGTAATGGAGATATGGCGGTAGACACGTACATCGACCCGTATGTCGAACACGGGAGCAAGTCCGAAGCGGTACGCAAGATCACCGTCTCGATCCCGATGCACGTACTCCGGCTCCTCTCCGATGAACGTACGCGGCGGCAGGTCGCCAACCTCCGCCATGCGACCAACAGCGATCTGCTGTGCGAAGCGTTTCTGCACGCTTTTACTGGGCAACCACTGCCAACTGACGAGGAGCTAAAACGTATGGCCATGAAGAAAGCAACCGCGAAGAAACCCGCCGCGAAAAAGGCGGCCAAGAAAGCCACTGCCAAGAAGTCGGCGGTCAAGAAAGTCGCCAAGGCCAAAGCTGCACCGGCCAAGAAGGTCGCCAAGAAGGCAGCTACCAAGAAGGTAGCGGCGAAGAAGGTCGCCAAGAAGGCGACGGCGAAGAAGGCCCCCGCCAAGAAGGCGGCTGCGAAGAAGGCGGCGCCTGCCAAGGCCGCCCGTGCGACCAAGGCTGCCAAGCCCGCCGCCGCGAAGTAATTCGCTTCACGCTGTACCGCAACAACAAGTACAAGCAGCAAGACGTATCGGATTTGCCACCCCTGCGGTGCCCAGCGCAGGGGGCGGACTTCGGATCCGACGAACGAAGACGCCGCGCAAGCGGCGTTTTTCGTTTGCGCGGGTCGCTGCGTCGCGACGTCTCAGGCGACAGCGGCCGCGCGTGCGGCTAGCATGCCGCTATCGGCGCGCCATGCGGAGATTCACCATGCGTCTGTTGCTGCGCTTGCTCGGATTGCTGCTCGTACTGATCGTGCTGCTGGTCGGCCTGGCATTCGTGCTGCCCGATCGCGCCCATGTCGAACGCTCCGTCACCATCCTGCGTCCGCCCTCGCAGATCTATCTGCTGCTGACGAATCTGCGCCGCTTCAACGACTGGTCGCCGTGGTACCGGCGAGATCCCGCAGCGACCTACGTATACAGCGGCCCCGACAGCGGCGTCGGCGCGAAGGTCGCCTGGAAGAGCGAGCGCAGTGACGTCGGCGAGGGTTCGCAGACGCTCGTGGCCGCCGTGCCCGAGCAGGTCGTTTCGTTCGAACTCGACTTCGGTCCGCGCGGTACGTCGACGGCGCGGTTCGACATCGCGGCGCAGAACGGCGAAACCCGCGTGGTCTGGTCGCTCGATTCGAAGCTGCCGCTGAACCTCGACGACCGCTTCGGCTGGGGCGTCGTGGGTCGCTACCTCGGCCTGTTCATGGATCGCATGGTCGGCCCCGACTTCGACAGCGGCCTGGCCAATCTCAAGCAGCTCGCCGAGCAGTTTCCGAACATCGACATCACGGGGATTTCCCCGCAGCTCGTCGACCTGCCCGCGCGTCGACTCATCTACGTCGTCATCGACGCGGGCGTCGACGACGCAGCCACCTTGCGCCGATGGAACGTCGCGGTCGCGCAGCTCACGCGCTTCGCCTCGCAGAACGGACTCGCGATCGTCGGCGCGCCGTTGAGTCTGGCGACGTCGCAGGATGCGAGCGCCGGGCGTTTCGCGCTCGCGCTCGCAGCGCCGTACGACGTGATGCCGGAAGATACGGCAGTCCGCGGCCGCCAACTCGCTGCGACGCGCGCGGCGCAGGTGCTGCACCGTGGCGACGCCGCCGCGCGGCGCAAGCTCGTCGAGAAGTTGCGCGCCTGGATGATGGTCAAGGGATTGCGCGGCGAAGACCTGCTCATCGAAGAATACGTCGAAGGCGATCTGCTCCAGGGCGCGGCGCGCATTTCCATTCCGCTGCAGGCAACCGCCGTTCCGGCACCGTGAGGCGCCGCACGGGAGCGCTGTGACGCTCCGCACGTACCGCGGCATACGACGCGCTAAGCTGGCGGAACCATCGCCGGAGTCCGTATGTCCGCACGCCTCGTCCTGTCGTTGCTGCTGTCGCTCGCCTGCCTGCGCGCGCAGGCGCAAACCGCGCTCGATCTCTACGCCGATGCGCTGGCCCCGGCGTTCCAGGACTGGAGCTGGGCCGCGGCGGCAGACTATTCACTCGCGAACACCACGCCGGTGCAGGGCGGCAATCGATCGATACGCTTCGTGCCGCGCAACTGGAACGGGCTGCAGTTCGCGTCGCCGTCGGTCGCCTACGATGCCGCGAACTACGAATCGCTGACGTTCTGGATTCACGGCGGCAGCAGCGGCGGGCAGACCCTGCGCCTGAGTCTGCTCGACGGTCAGTCCGCGCTCGCGGAAATCGACGTCGCCGCTTATGCGAACGGCGGCATCGTCGCCGCGACGTGGCATCAGGTCACCGTGCCGTTCACCGCGGCGACGGGGCTCGCCTCGGGCAGCTTCAATCGCGTGCAGCTCATGGATTTCAGCGGCACGGTGCAAGGCGTGCTGTATCTCGACACGATGCGCTTCAATGCGCGCACCACGCCGCCGCCGGCCGGTTCGCAGACCGTTGCCGTGGATCTCGCCCAGGATCGTCGCGCCGTCAGTCCGTTGATCTTCGGCGTCAGCTACGGCGAGACCGCGACATTGGCCGCCGTGCGCTATCCGTTGCGGCGCTGGGGCGGCAATTCAACGACGCGCTACAACTGGCAGGCCGACGTCCACAGTACCGCCGGCGACTGGTACTGGCAGAACATTCCCGACAGCCCCGGCGGCAGCGGCGCGCCGCCGGCCGGCAACTCGGCCGACGGATTCATCGACGTCACGCGCGCGAACGGCGGCGAAGCGCTGATCTCGATACCGACCATCGGTGTCGCGCCGATCGACGATCGCAACAACAAGCGCTGGGGTTTCTCGCAAGCCAAGTACGGCCCGCAACTGCGCGACGAGTGCGACGAACCCGGTTCCGCCGGCTGGTGCACGGCCGATGCCGGCAACGGCGAGTGCGATCCGGCGCAGAACACGCGCACGGATCCGCAAGGCAACCGCTATTGCCAGTACTACGCGACCATCCAGGGGCAGCCGCGCTATCACATCGTCAACAACGCGCGCAGCGATACGTCGTTCGACGTCACGCCGGCGTTCTGGGTGCCGTGGATCGCGCATCTGCAGACGCGCTACGGTACGGCCGCGACGGGCGGCGTGCGCCTCTATGCGCTCGACAACGAGCCCATGCTCTGGAACTCGACCCATCGCGACGTGCATCCGATCGCGCCGACCTACGACGAGGTTTGGACGCGCGGCCGCGATCTCGCGATCCGCATCAAGCAGCAGGACCCCGGCGCGCTCGTATTCGGTCCGGTCACCTGGGGATACCCCGACCTGTTCACGTCGGCGGCCGATGCCGAAGACTGCAACTGCCTTTCGGGACCCGATCGCGCCGCACACGGCGGCAAACCGTTCGTGCAGTGGTATCTCGAACAAGTCTGCGCCTACCAGAGTTCGAGCGGCGTTCGCCTCATCGACTATCTGGACCTGCACTACTATCCGCAGGGCGACGGCATCATCGATTTCAGCAGCGGCAACCTCGGCTTTTCCGAAAGCGCGGCCGTGGCCGCGAAGCGGTTGCGCTCGCTCAAGGAGCTCTACGACCCGAACTACGTATCCGAATCGTGGATCGCCGATCTGCAGGATGCCGATGCGAACCACTACAGCAAGCCCGGCCTGATTCCGCGCGTCAAAGCATGGATCGCGCAGGCCTGTCCCGGTACCAGGCTGTCGATCAGCGAATACAACTGGGGGCCCGACCGCGGCGCGACCGGTGCGCTTGCGCAGGCCGAAGCGCTCGCGATCTTCGCGCGCGAAGGCGTCGACGCCGCGATGCGTTGGGGCGCGCCGGAGCCCGGCAGTTACGCCGAGGACGCGTTCAAGCTGTATCTGAACTATGACGGCGCTTTCAGCCGCGTCGGCGGCGATTCGGTGCGCACGACGGCGAGCGATCCCGATGCGTTGTCGGCCTATGCGATCCACCGCAGCGGCGAGAAGCTCTACCTGATGCTGTTCAACAAATCGACCTCGCTGCAGAACGTCGGCATCACCGTGTCCGCGGCGATGAACGGCGCGTGGACCGCCTGGCGCTTCGACGGCTCGCATCATCTGGCCGCGGCCGGCAGCGGCACCGTCACCGGCACGAATCTCGCACTTGCCGCCGTGCCGGCCCGGTCGGCCACGCTCGTCGTCCTGCCGAACCCGGCAGGCAGCGATCGCATTTTTTCGAACGGTTTCGATCCGTCGCCCTAGACGCCGCGTTGCGCGAGCTGTCATCCAGCGGCCGAATCTGACGGTCGTCGTCACTTGCGCACCTAGCAGTCGGACGCATGGACGACTGCGACACGGTTGGCATGAGGCTTGCGACACTCGTCGCAAAATGCGCTACATTCGAGCCATCCGCGCAGCGCGGCCATGGGGGACTGCAACGGCGAAAGCCGCATGGCTGCGTAGAGGGAGTGGCGTCGAGGAAGCGCGGAATACCGGTAATCCTCTGTTGCGACGAGAAACCATGGCTGCCCGAATCGATTTTCGCTCCCTCCGTCACGCCCGCGGCAATGCCGCTCCCAAAATCATCGCAGCGATCGTGGTCGTCGGTGCGCTGGCCGCCGCCGGCTGGTACTTCTTCCTGCGCACTCCCGGCGTCAGCATCCCCGAGGCGGTGACCCAGGCGACCGACACCGGACAGGCCGCTCCCGGTTCCGCTCCGGCCGCCGTAACGCCCGATCCGGCCACGCTCGACAAGCTCAACACGCTGACCGTCGATCAACTGTTCAAGGAAGCGCGTACCGCGCTGAACGAACAGCGCCTCGTCTCGCCACCCGGCAACAACGCGCTCGAGTTCTATCTGAAGATTCTCGAGAAGGAACCGGGCAACAGCGGCGCGCAGGATGCGTTGCGCGAACTGTTCACCTTCGCCGCCAGCGCCGCCGAGCAGGACATCAACGCGCGCAACATCGACAACGCGAATCGCGTCATCGAACTGCTGACCAAAGCCGACCCGAACAACTACACGCTCACGATCCTGCGTTCCAAGCTCGACGCGCAGCGCAAGATCGCCGAGCGCGAAGCGGCGCAGGCTGCCGCGGCGGAAGAGGCGGCGCGTCGTCGCGCGGCGGAGCCGGCCGCGACGGCGGCGACACCGGCGGCGACGCCGGGTGCGTCGACAGCTGCCGCGCCCGACAGCGCGGCAGCGTCGCCGTCCACTGCCTCGGCCGGCGCCGGTTCGCGTCCGGCGGCGGCATCCGCGACACCGGAGGCTGCACCGGCTGCAGCCTCGACGACGGCACCGGCTGCGGCCGCGCCGGCCGGCGGCGAGACGCGCGATGCCGTCCTCGTCAAATCGGTGCCGCCGCAGTATCCGAACGCGGCGCTGCGCCGTCGTCAGGAAGGCTGGGTGCAGGTCGAGTTCACCGTGACGAGCAGCGGCGCCGTGGCCAACGCGCGCGTGCTCGACGCCGATCCGCCGCGCACGTTCGATCGCGCCGCGCTCGACGCGGTGCAGCGCTGGAGCTTCAATCCGGCGATGCGCAACGGTGCCGCGGTCGAAGCGACGGTGCGTCGCCGCATCGAGTTCAAGATGTGACGGCAACGTTCATTCGCTGAGAAAAAGCCGGCCTTGCGCCGGCTTTTTCGTCAGCGCCGTCGCCCGGGGCAAGGATCAGGCGAGCAGGGCCCTGCGTATCGCGGCGACGCCGCCGAGCTCATGCACGGCATCGACGTCGTTGAGGCTCAGCAGGATCCGGTTCGCACGCTCGTGATGACGCGCGTCGAGATGCATGGTCATGACGCCGGCGACATCGGCGAGCACCAGCAGCCCTATGCCGGCCGCGCCGCCCGCGCCGTCGGCGGCTTGCTGCAGATAGGTCGCCGCATCGTTGCGCGCCTGCAGCGAACGCAGCGGATAGCGCAGCGCGTCGCGACGCCAGAAGCGCCAGTCGCGCAGCCGATGCAGGAAATCCCGGCGATAGAGCGCTTCGAGCAGATGCCGGTCGAGCGGCGCCAGGCGACGCTCGACCTGATGGATGGCCTCGATGGCGCCGGCCTGCGGCAGCACCGCGAGTGCGGCGGCTGCGGCGGCGAGCTCGGCGTGATTGCAGGGCAGGGCCGTATCGACCGACAGGCGCCCGGCGGCGTTGAGCGTGAGCCGCTGCTGCACGATGAGATCGATGAGGAGTCCGGCCGCGCAGAGCGTGTCCGCGCGCGTATCCGGATGCGGCAGCGCGATGCGGCCCGATTGCGGATCGAGCGCGAGCAGCACGAAGCGTTCGGCGATCAACATGGCGGCAACTCCGTTGGTCTCCGCAGCCGGCGGACCAGGCGGCGAGGCATGCGCACCGCGGTACGCGGCCGCAACGGCGGGTGATCGGGACGGCGCCGTATACGGTCCCTTCTGCGCATGCACGCACGCCTCGCGTGGACGAGGTCCGTCAATGCTAGGACAGAAACGGCTGAGGCGGCTATCGCCGCCGACTAGCGCGAGGCGCCGCCGGCCGCCATGCGGTTGCGATCGAGCAGTTCGACGCCGGCCCAATCCACCTGCGGCAGCCCGAGATAGCGGTCGAACGCCATCGGCAGCAGCCCGGTCGGGATCGAGGTTTCGCAATTCCACAGCATGACGAGGCCGAAGCGGCGCTGCGGCAGGAATGCGATCACGCCGCGGTAGCCCTGCACCGCGCCCGCATGAAACACCATGGGCTCGCCGGCATAGTCGAACACGCGCCAGCCCAGCGCGTACTGCGCATCGCGCAGACGGCCGCGGCGCCACGGCGCCGACGTCATTTCGGTCGGCGTCGCGACGAGCGGCCGGTGCAGGGTCTGCAGCAGATCCTCGGGCAGCACGTCGGTGCGGCCGCCCATGTGCGCGATGAGGTACTGGCTCATGTCCTTGATGCTGGCGTTGACCCCGGCCGCCGGCGCGACGTGGTAGTAGTTCTCGCGCGGCTGGAACGGTAGCCAGCGACGGCCGCTGCGCGAATGCGGGCGCGCCCATTCGCGGCTCGATTCGAGCGCGTCGCGGCCATAGGTCGCCGTCGTCATGCCGAGCGGGTGGAAGATGCGTTTCTCGACCTGGTGATAGAAGAAATCGCCGGTCACCGCATAGGTCACATCGCCGAGCAGGCTGAAGGCGACGTTCTGGTAGCTGTAGCAGTCGCCGACGCCGCAGATCGGGTCGATCTCGCGCAGACGATCGACGAGCAGCGGGTAGGGCTCGTCCTGTTCCAGCAGATGGTCGTAGGAGTTGTGCGGCAGGCCGACGCGATGACTCAGGATGTCGCGCACGCTGAGTTTCTCGGCGGCGCTCGCGTCCTTGAGCGCGAACGTCGGCAGGATGCCGCCCACGCGGCTGTCCCAGGAAATGTAGCCGTCGTCGACGAGCATGCCGGCGAGCGTCGCCGCGAACGATTTCGACAGCGACGCGAGGCGGAATACGGTGTCCGGCGTGACCGGCGTGCCGGCGCTCGCGTCCGCATAGCCGACGCCGCGCTGCAGCAATGCCTGATCGCCCTGGACCACGGCGACCGCGAGGCCGGCGATCTGCCCGGAGGCTTCGATCGAATCGAGCCAGAGGTTCATGTCGGTCGCGACGCTGAGTCCTGCATTCGCCGTGACCGCGCCGGTCACGACCGGCATCGTCGCCGCGGCGGCGGCGGCGCGCTTGCTCGGTGCCAGCGCTTTTTTCGCCGGGGCTTTCCTGACGGTGGCTTTCTTTGCCGTAGCCGTCGCGCGCGCGCTGCCGCGCTTCGTGGCCGCGCTGGCATCGGGAATGAACACGAACGTCAGCGCCACGACGAAGGCCGCAACGAAGATCGGGAGCGACGGGCGCTTCATGCGGACCCGCCGCGCGAAAGCGCAAGACGAACACCGGCGCAGGAACCTGCGCGCAGCGGCAAGACGGAATACGGCGAACTCGAAAACATAGGCTGGTCTGGTGCTGGTCGTGCCGAGGGCATTGTCGTGCAGTTGCGTGCCCGTCACAACGGCGCGGGTATGCAGGAAACATGCGTGCTTTCAGGTAAGAAAAGCGTTAAGCGCGAGCTGCCCGGAGCGCGTGGCGGAGACGCGCCTCGTCGCCCCGGCGACGCGCGCAGCCGCAAGCGCGCAGCAAAAGCAACTCACACGCCGTGCGCTGCTGAGACACTGTGCCGGCCGCGCCTACCCGCGGCGATCGGGTTGCTTGCGCGCCATCGCATCGCTGCGATGGCGCTTTTTTTGTTCGTCGACCGGATGCCACGGGTTGCGCGGCCCGTATCCGCGTCCGATCCGCCGCGATCGTCGTCCGCCATGTTGCGCACGTGCCGAACCGCGATCTCGCTGTTGCGCGGCTTGCGCGACGGTTGTGCCAAAGCCACGAACTTGTGGCATGCTCGGTTCAAACTACGAAACGCTTCGTTATTTGAGCCGATGAGCCCTGAGGTCTTCGCCGATACGCGTTTGCGCGGCATTCTCTGCCTGGCCGGGCGGCGCGTCGACGTGGGTGCGCTACGCGTGCACGGCGACGGCGATGCGCAGCGACTGACGCCCAAGGCGGTCGGCGTGCTGCTCGAACTCGCGCGCGAACCCGGCGTGACGCGCACGCGCGACGAACTGCTTGCCCGCGTATGGGCCGGACGCGCCGGCGACGGCGACGTGCTCACGCAAGCGGTGAAGGAGCTGCGCCGCGTGTTCGGCGACGACCTGACCTCACCGCGTTTCATCGAAACCGTGCCGCGACTCGGCTATCGCTTGCTCGCGCCGGTGGAATGGGACGCGTCCGTCCCGCAGACGACCGCCGTGGACGTTCTTTTCGTCGATTCCGCAGCACCGGTCGTGCCCGCGGCTTCGGCGGCGACTGCCCCGGTGCGCAGCTGGCGCTGGTTCGCCGCCGCGGCAGTGCTGACGGTCGTTGTGTTTGTCGTCGTAGCGCTGCGTATTGGCGGCGCGCCGGCTACCGCGAGTGCGAGCGTCAGCGGTACGCCGCTGATGCTGACCGCCGATCCCGGCGCGGAATCGACGCCGCGGCTGTCGCCGGACGGATCGCGTCTGGCCTACGTCGCGATCGATGCGGACAGCGGCCGTCAGCGCATACACATGCGAGGCGTGAATGCTTCGACGACGCTGTTCCCGAGCGAAGGCCTGGGCGAGGAGTCCTGGCCGGTCTGGTCGGGAGACGGTGCGCAGCTCGCGTTCGTACGGCACGACGATCAGCGTTGCGAGATGGTCACGGTCGACGCGCTCGGCGGCGTCGAACGCGTGCGCGGCGGCTGCGCGCGCGGTCGGTTCGAGAGCTTCGACTGGTCGCCGGACGGCAGCACGTTCGCGATCGCGCGCTTCGACGGCCCCGGTACGGCGCGACTCGCACTCACCGCCGTCGAAGGCGGCGAGCCGCTGCCGTTCGACTACGCGCACGACCCGACCGAACACGATCTCGCGCCGCACTACTCGCCCGACGGAACGGCCATCGCGTTCCGGCGGGGCCTGTCGCCGTACTGCGATCTCTACGTCGTCGCTGCGAGCGGCGGCGGCGTGCGGCGTCTCACGCGCGTGTCGGCGCTGATTCGCGGATTCGACTGGCTGCCCGACGGCAGCGGCATCGTGTTCGCATCGAACCACGGCGGTGTGGAAGCTTTGTATCGCGTCGATCTCGCCGACGGCCGCGTCAGCGCGCTCGGTGTCTCGCCGGCACAGATGCCCGACATCGCGCGGCACGGCGACGCGCTCGCCTACGAAGTGCCGCGTACGCGCTCGGTCATGCAAGGCGTGGTGCTCGGCGACGGCGTGCGCATGAGCGGTGAACTCGCACCGTCGACTGGCAGCGACAGCTACGCGGTCCTGTCGCCCGACGGCAGTCGCGTCGTCTTCGTCTCGGACCGTGGCGGGACGCCGCAACTCTGGCTGCACGATGCCGCCGGTCGCCAGAGCTATGCACTCACGCAGGACGAAGGTGCGCTGTTCCTCTATCCGCAATGGAACGCCGACGGCAGTCGCGTCGTCGTCACGCGGCGTCGCGACGGCCGCGGCGAACTCGTCGAGATCGACCTCGACAGCCAGACACAGCGTGTCGTCTCCGATGCGACGACCGACGTGCGCTTCGGCACCTACGCGCCCGATGCGGGTTTTCTGCTCGTCGATCGCGGCGGCCGCACGTCGCGGCTGCTGCGCATGACGCGCGCGCAGGGGCCGGCGCAGGCGCTGCGCGACGACGTGGCGACTGTCGAGGCCGACCAGCGCAGCGGCCGCATCTACTACAGTCGAGCCGACGGCGCCGGCGTGCGCGAACTGCGCGAGGACGAACGCGACGAGACGGTCATCGCGGCGGTCGGCAATCGCTTCGCCTGGCACGTACGCGACGGCGCGCTGTGGTACTTCGCGGCCGACGCCGACGATGCAGAGGAAATCCTGCTGCACCGGCGGAACATCGCCGACGGCGCCGACTCGGTAGTCTGGCGCACGCGTGAGGCCTTCGATCATCGCAGTTTCGACGTTTCCGCCGACGCGCGCCGCCTCCTTCTCGTCCGCATCACACGCAACGACACCGATATCGGACTGTTGCGGTTCTTGCGTGCACGGCAGTGACGTCGAGGCTGGCGCGCAGCGATGCAAAATCCCGCCGATATTTCACCGCTTTCTAAGCGCAATCTCGTCGCCGCTTCAGGCGATTTCGGGACTGGCGTGACGCCTCCGACGTACTTCTCGCCGCCAGATCCCGGCGAAGGAGGCGATATGAGAATCATCGGAGAGGTTCTGCGTTACGGCGCGCGACTGGAGCTCGGCGGCGCGGATGCGTTGCGGCAGCGTTGCGGCGACAACGTGCTCGCGATCATCGGCGGCGGACGCGGCGCGACGTTCGCGAGCGGCGGCGGCGACGGCGGCTGCATCTGGCTGCCGCTGCGCGGCAAGCTGCGCATCAATGCCGGCGAAAACGGCTTCCTCATCGAACCGGGCCAGCTGTTCGTCAGCGAAGCCGACCAGCGTCTGCAGGCGACCGGGCGCGGCGCCGCGTTGTGGATCGCGCTGATCGCGCAGCGTCCGGGCTGGCGCCGCGCGCTGATCCGCGCGGGCGGCGCGCTCGCTCCGGAACCCGGCCTCGTTCCCGCATCGCACGCGGTGACGCCGACGTTCCGCCGTCTCGCGATGCGGGTCGTGCGCGCGGTGCTCGAACATCGCGGCGAGTACGCCTTGCAAAGTGCCGTCGATGATCTGCTCGGCAGCGTCATCGACCTGCAGGCGGATTTCGCCGGCATGATCGAGCGCTGTCCGGGACGCACGCTGGCGCAACGCCAGAACGTGTTCCTGCGCCTGCAGCGCGTGCGCAACCTCATGGCGACGCGCTGCGAACAGGAACTCGACATTCCCGAGCTCGCGCGTGTCGCGAGCTATTCGCCGTGGCATTTCATCCGCGCATTCCATTCGGTCTACGGCGAAACGCCGCACGCCTATCTCGTGGATCGGCGCCTGGAGCGCGCTCGACGTCTCGTGCGTTCGTCGCCGCTCGCGATCAGCGAGATCGCGGGCGCGAGCGGCTTCGAGAATCGCTGCGCGTTCTCGCGCCTGTTCAAGCAGCGCTTCGGCATCAGCGCCGCCGCACTGCGGCGCGAACACGGCGTCGGCATCCGCGCATCGCGCAACCGACGTTGCGACGGCGACGAATTGCCGCGCCGCGCAGTTTCCGCAACGCCGCCTGCCAACTCGCGGCAACTCGTAGCGCCCACAGATTTTTAACGTTGCCGCACCGGGTACTTCCCGGTTTGCCGGCCCTGCCTCCGCGCTCACCGACCGCGTCGGCGCCGCCGTTGCCTCGACCACCGGGCCTGCGGCGCTGCGGTCGATCTGTGAATAATTACAGGAGAAACACATGTTCAATTCTTCGCTCCCCCGAGCCGTGCGTTCGGCGCTGGCCTCGCCCGGCATCGGCGCGGGCGCCGTACTGCTCGGCTGCTTCGCGCTGCCGGCCGCGGCGCAACAGCCCGATGCGGGTGTCGACGCCGACAAGCTGGAGACCATCGTGGTCACGGGTTCGCGCATCCGTCGCGTCGACCTGGAGACGGCGAGTCCGGTATTCGTGATCGACAAGAGTCAGATCGAGAAGACCGGCAAGCTCACCATCGGCGACCTGCTGCAGACCATGCCGGCCATCGCCGGCGGCGCGACCGCGACGAACGGTGCGGTCAACAACGGCGGCGGCACCGGTGCGGCGACGATCGATCTGCGCGGCCTGGGCACGGCACGCACGCTGGTTCTCGTGAACGGCCGGCGTCTCGCCGGTCCCGCACCCGACGTCAATGCGATTCCGATGAACCTGATCGAGCGCGTCGAAGTGCTCAAGGACGGCGCGTCGGCGATCTACGGATCGGATGCGATCGGCGGCGTCGTCAACTTCATCCTGCGCAAGGACTATCAAGGCATCGAGTTCACCGCCGACTACGGCGTCGCCGATGCCGACGACGGCCAGCGCAAAGGCGTGACCATGACGCTCGGCCACTCGAGCGACAAGGGCAGCCTCATGGTAGGCGTGAACTACAACAAGCAGGATGCCGTGTCCGCGGCCGATCGCGAGTTCTCTGCCAATGCGCTCTATCTGTCGTCGGGCTCCATCGTCGCGGGCGGATCCAGCCGCACGCCGCGCGGACGCATCTTCCTGCCGAGCGATCTCATCGCGCAGTTCAACTGCCCGGCCAATGCGGCCGGTTCCGTGACGCGCATTCCGGGCCGCGAAGGGGCTTCGCTCAGCGACTACAAATGCTATGACCCCGCATCGGATGCGTTCAATTTCCAGGCCGTCGGCAATCTCGAGCTGACCCCGCAGGAACGCGGCAGCCTGTTCGTCGTCGGCAACTATCGCCTCAGCGACAATGTGGAAGCCTATGTCGAGGCGTTCCACAACAAGACGCGCGCGGCGTTCGCGATCGCGCCGCTGCCGTTCGATGCGCGCAACGACAACGTGCTCATTTCGGCCGACAACGTCTACAACCCGTTCGGCATCGACTTCGGCCGCAGCGGCGACAACGATTCGGGGAACGCGTTCTTCCTGCGCCTGCAGGCGATCGGCAACCGTCGTGCCGATACTTCGGTGTCGACCGACCAGATCAATCTCGGCCTGCGCGGCGGTTTCGGCAGCACCAGCTGGCAGTGGGACGCGAACTTCACCTACGGCCATTTCTCGCAGTTCCGCCAGTTCGGCGGCTACATCTTCCAGCCGGCGCTGAGCGCCGCCGTCGGTCCGTCGTTCATCGACGCGAACGGCGTGGCAAGGTGCGGCACACCGACGGCGCCGATCGCGGGCTGCGTGCCGGTGAATCCGTTCAATCCGGAAGAAACGCCGGACGGCTTCAAACTGCTCGAAGCGCCGTATCGCACGAATACGCTGTTCGTGCAGCGCGAAGCCGAAATCAATGCCAACGGCGAACTGTTCGAACTGCCGGCCGGTGTGGTCAGCCTCGCGGTCGGCGCCTCGTACCGCAAGGAATACCAGCGCTTCGCGCCGGACTTCCTCACGACGGCGCTGCCGCCGGACTTCACCAACTGCCAACTGGCGCAGGAAACCTGCACGTCGCCGATCGTCGGCGGTTTCGACGTCAAGGAAGTCTACGGCGAAGCCTTCATTCCGGTGCTGCGCGATGTCGCGTTCGCGAAGGCGCTGAATCTGACCATCGGTTCGCGCTATTCCAAGTATTCGACGTTCGGCGATTCGACGAATTCGAAGATCGGCATCGAGTGGCGTCCGCTCGACGACGTGCTCTTGCGCGGAACGATTGCCGAAGTCTTCCGTGCGCCGACGATCTCGAACCTGTTCGCCGCGCCGGCGTCGAACGCGCCGACGTTCCGCGATCCGTGCATCGGCGTGACCTCGCCGGTCGGTGCGAATGCGAACATCGATCGTGCCTGCGAGAACGTGCCGCGCGACGGCAGCTTCGGCGGGCCGCCGAACGGTCAGACCACGGGTCTCGTGGCGGGCAATCCGAACCTCAAGCCCGAGCAGGGCAAGGCGTTCACCTGGGGCGTGGTCTATGACCCGAGCTGGCTCGAAGGCCTGTCGACGAGCGTGGATCTGTGGCGTTTTGCGTTGAACGACAACATCAGCGCGCTCGACGTCAACACCGTGGCGCTGCAGTGCTACACCGCCGGCAACCTCTGCGACTTCATCCATCGTTTCGAGGCCGACGGCCAGGTGTTCTACATCGACCAGCCGACCTTGAACCTCGGGCGTCTCGATGCGAAGGGGGCGGACTTCAGCATCAAGTACCGTATGCCGGAAACATCGTTCGGTACGTTCCGCGTCGGCCTCGATGCGACCTACACGGCGCAGTTCAATCAGCTGATCCGCGACACGCAGGGCAACGGGACCGGCACGATCTACGCGGCCGGCCAGTTCAACCGCCAGCTCGGCAACTATGCGCGCTGGCGCGGTCTTGGCACCCTGAACTGGGAGCTCGGCAATTTCGATGCGAGCTGGACGGCGCGCTACATCCATGGCTTCGATCTCGGCACGCTGCGTCCGGGCGGCGACTCGGCCGACGGCACGATTCCGAATGTTGTCGTGGGCTACGGCGCTTCGACCTATCACAACCTGCAGGTCGGCTACCGCATCGAGCCGATCAATGCGCGCGTGGAGCTCGGCGTCGACAACGTGTTCGACAAGCAGCCGCCGATCCTGTTCCAGAACAACGTCACGAACGGCAACACCGATCCGGTGACGTTCGACACGGTCGGCCGCTACTACTTTGCGCGTTTCAGCATCAAGTTCTGATCGCTGGAGTCGTCCCTGCGAACGGCCGCCGCGGTATGGGCGGCCGTTTCTGTTCCGGCGCTCACCGCGCTGCACGTTCTATGCGCGCAGGCGCATCGCCCATGCCGTGGCAAGCTGCAGCATCGCCGGCGCGATGTAGTGCCGGTGCACGCGGTCGATGCTCGCCATGTAGAAGCGGCCGAATGCGTTGCGGCAGTGCACGCGCGTGCTCAGGCTCAGGCGCAGGCCACCGTCGTCGCGGAGCTGCGCGCGTACGCTCGAGCGGAAGCGCAGGTGCTTGTCGTCGGCGCCGAGCAGGACTTCGGCGCTGCGGTCGTCGGCCGCGACGGCTTCGGCTAGTACCGGAAAGCGCGCGGCGAACTGCCGCGACGGCTGTGTGCAGAGCAGCGACGACACCGGGCAGCCCAACGGACTGGTGCGCAGTCCGAGCGGACGCACGAGCGCATTGCGCAGGCTCATGAGCCGCGTCACGCCGATCGGGCGGTTGTCGAGAAAGCCTTGCAGCAGCGCGGAAAGCCATTCGCTCGCCGAATCGGCGCGCACCTGTCCCGCAGGAATGTCGAGCACGAAGGAATCGTCATGATCGCACGCACCGTCGAACTCGCGCGCGAGCAGCGAATCGGCCGGCAGTGCCTGTGTCGTGACGGCGTGGCCGCTGCCGCTGTCGGACAGAAAACCGCGCGAAGCGCGGCGCTCGCGCAGCCATCCGCGCAGACGGCCGAACAACCCGCGCAGCCGGCGGCAGGCGGTGCCCTGCAAGGAGGCCGGCGGCGCGTACAGCGACAGCGCGATCGTCGGCGCCTGCGCGGGATCGTAGTTGCCGCGGTCGAGCAGCGCGGCGACCGCCGGCGGCAGCAATTCGGTCAGTGCCGGTATCGTTGCGTCGCCGGCTTCGACGCGCGTGCGCAGTTCCGCGGGAAGGTTGCCGCCGAGCTCATTGGTGTGGCACGAGAGCGCGAACAGCACGGGATGCGTACCGCTCGCATCGCGCGGCGCGAACTGATGCCAGGTCTCGCCGGCGAAGCGCACCGTGAACAGGCTGTCGGGCGGAATGTCGATGCAGCGCAGCGCGTGCAGGAAGCTGCGGGGATCTCGCGCGATGTCGGCACTGCTCGCGCTCGAAAAGCGCAGCTGCGCGCCGCCGCTGCCCGAGATGGCCGTAAACACGCGATGGCCCGCGTGGCGATGAAACGGATGCCCCTGCGGCCCGACCGCGAACGAATAGAGCGAGGTCGCGTCGCCGCGTGCGAGGTCGATGCCGGCCAGCTGCGTCGAAGGTTCGTCGAGCTCGTCGACGAAATTCGCATGTGCGCGCTGTCGCGCGGTCGCGCCGGCATAGAGCTGGTCGCCGGCGCCGATGCCGAGCTGGGCGATCAGCGACACTTCGACCGGCGGGCCGTCGCCGGCGCCGCGCAGCCGCGCGGTCGGAAAGCTCTGCACCACATGCGTCAAGGCCAGCATGGCCGTGCTCCTCGCCGAGGGAAGATGATCTGCGTTCGCGCGTTCATGGCTTGCGTTCCGTGCGCTTGCGCGCCTGCGCGCGGCGCTCGCGCTTGATCGGTCCCGCCACCGGACACAGTTCCGCGGCCCAGGCGAAAACCGTGTTGGCGAGGCGATCGCGCACGAGCCGGAAGTAGACGAACTGGCCGCGCTTTTCGCGCTCGATGAGGCCGGCCTGTTCGAGGATGCGCAGATGTCCCGACAGTGCCGGCTTGCTGAAGTCGAAGCGTTCGGCGATCTCGCCGGCGCTGAGTTCGCCTTCACTGAGATAGGCCAGGATCTTGCGTCGTGCGGTGGACGAGAGTGCTTCGAACACGAGTTCCATGGCAATTCATGAGTTAATTAGTTAGTTAACTAATAGCCGGCGGCGGTGCCGCGGTCAAGCCGCGGCGGGGCGCCTGCGACATCCTGCCGCGGCGCGGGACCGCACGGTTCGCGGCGCCGTTCGAGGTCGGCGACAATGCGCGCTCCGCTCTCCGCGAGGCCCGCATGTCCGCCGTATTGATCGCTCCCGCCGCTTCGTCGCTCGCCGACATCGATACCCCGGCACTCGTCGTGGATCTCGAACGCCTCGATCGCAATATCGCGCGCATGAACGCGACCGCTGCGCGTCTCGGCGTCCGCCTGCGGCCCCACGTGAAGACCGCGAAATGCACGGCGATCGCGCGCCGCATCTTCGGCGGCATCGGTCCGGTCACCGTGTCGACCCTGCGCGAGGCAGAATATTTCCTCGCGGACGGGTTCACCGACCTGCGCTATGCGGTCGGTTTCGTCGCGGCCAAGACCGCGCGGGCGGCGGCGCTGGTGCGTGCCGGCGCGAGAGTGAGCCTGCTCGTCGAGGATGCGGCGACGACGCGATCGATCGCCGCGGCGGCCGCGCGCGAGGACGTGCGTTTCGACGTGCTCGTCGAGATCGACGCGGACGGCCATCGCGCGGGCCTGCGACCCGATGACGAACGGCTCGTCGATGTCGCGCGTGCCGCAGTCGAGGCGACGCACCTGAATTTCGTCGGCGTGCTGACGCACGCGGGCGATTCGTACGGCTGCATCGGTGCGGCTGCATTGCGCACGCATGCGGAACTCGAACGCGCGGCCGTCGTCGCTGCGGCCGCGCGGTTGGCGGCAGCCGGCATCGCTTGCGCCGAGGTCAGCGTCGGCTCGACGCCGACCTTGAGCCATGCCGGACACCTGGACGGCGTTACCGAGGCGCGCGCCGGCGTCTACGTATTCGGCGACCTCGTGCAGAGCAACATCGGCAGCTGCGCGCTCGATGACATCGCACTGTCGGTGCTGGCGACCGTAATCAGCCATAAGCGCGACACCGGACGAGTCATCATCGATGCGGGCGGCCTCGCGCTGTCGAAGGACCACGGCACCGCACGGCAGACGATCGACTACGGCTACGGCCAGGTCTGCGCCGCCGACGGTACGCCGATCGAAGGTCTCCGCGTCGTCGAGGTGAACCAGGAACACGGTCTCGTCGCGCCGCGCGATAGCGCCGCGACCGCGGCGATGTTCGACGCGCTGCCGATCGGCACGCGGCTGCGCGTGCTGCCGAATCACGCCTGCATGACCGCTGCGGCCCATGACGCCTACTGGGTCGACGGGGGCGCGGCATTGCGGCAGTGGCCGCGCTGCAACGGCTGGTAGTCAGCCGGTTTCGGCGCGTTCGATGCGCGCGGCGTAGCAGCCGCGCAGCGCGTAGTGCGCCTGGATGTACGCGGTTGCGCCGTCCGCGAGCAGTCGTGCGACTGCATCGGCGATCGCATCGCCGCTCGCGAGTTCGGCGCCGCACATGGCGTGCGCCGCATCGAACGCGCGCAACGAAAGGACGCGCCGGCGCAGCGCTTCGGGAATCTCGCCCATGGCGTCGTACGCGCGCTCCGCGCCTTCGCGGACGAAGATCGCGTGGCTTGCGCGGTAGGGCGTATCGGCCGGCTGGTGCACGTAGTTCAGCAGCAGCAAGGATTCGCCGGGCTCGGCGTCGCGCAGTTCGATGCGATCGGGAAAGCCCGGCGAGCGGTCGGCGACGTGGCGTTGCGCGCCGTGGGCGCGCAACGCCGTGTCGGACAAGCCGAACAGATGGCGAAAGGGGGCGGGCGACAGGCCCAGGATACGAAAGGTCATGCGGCGGCTCCGGCGCAACGGGAGAGTGCAGCATGCGGTGCCCCCGCGCATGCCGCCATCCGCATCGTGCGATGCCGTCGCGATCGTCGTGCGCGCGCGTCGCCGATCAATCGACACGGCCGACGCGTCGCAGATGCGCGTGCAGATCGAGCACGAGCGCGCGCTCGCTCGCGTCGGGGATTTCGTTGGCGCTCGCCGCAGCGAGCAGGCGGCGCAGCCGGCGGCTCACCGTCGCACCGGGTCGTCGCGGGGATCGCGGCGGCGGCGGAATGGCGAGTTCGGAAAGGCGGAACAGCGGAAGCGGGTGATTCGGCATGGGCAGATACTCGCGAGCGTGAGTGGAGGCGCCCGGCGCGCGCGGCCGCGTCCCGCCTGCGGCGGAACGGGAAAAGCGGCGTGGTATCCGGGGTCGTCGCGGTCGCAGCGGCCGCAGGGATGGCCGGCGGGACGACGTCGCAGAGTATGCGGGTGCGCTATCTCACGGACTGCGATGCGGTCGCCGCGACGATGCGCGTCGCGGCCGCCAAGGGAGCCTGCGCCGCGTTCAGGCGGCGCGTGCCGCGGCGCCGCGCGCGTCGAGCAGGAGGTCGCTCGCGCGTTCGGCGATCATCACGGTCGGCGCATTGGTGTTGCCGCCGGGCAGTACCGGCATCACGGAGGCATCGACGACGTGCAGCGCATCGATGCCGCGCACGCGCAGTTCGCTGTCGACGACGGCCGCGTCGTCGTTGCCCATGCGGCAGGTACCGACCGGGTGATAGATCGATTCGGCCTTGCGCCGGATGAACGCGATCAGCGCGTCGTCGTCGACGACGTTCGCGCCCGGAAAGATCTCGTCGCCGCGGTAGTCGTCGAATGCGGGCTGCCGCAGGATCTCGCGCGACAGGCGGGCCGCTTCGACGAGCATGCGCAGGTCGAAGCCGTCGGCGTCGCTGAGGTAATTCGCCTGGATCGCGACCTTCTGTGCGGGATCGGCCGAGCGCAGCGCGAGGCGGCCGCGGCTGCGCGGGCGCAGCGCGCACGCATGCAGCGTGTAGCCGAAGCCGGGCATGCGGTTGCGGCCGTGATCGTCGAGCAGTGCCGGAACGAAGTGGAACTGCAGGTCGCAGCGCTCGTCCGGCGCGAAGCGCGAACGCACGAAGCCGCCGGCCTCGGCGATGTTCGACGTGCCGATGCCGCTGCGTCGCCACAGGAATTCGAGCGCGATCGCGACGTCGTTGGTCTTGTCGTAGGTGATCGGCTGCGTGCAGCGTGTCAAGGTGCAGATGTCGAGGTGGTCCTGCAGGTTCGCGCCGACCGACGCGTTGTCGACTTCGACGCGGATGCCCTGCGCACGCAGGTGATCGGCCGGGCCTATGCCCGACAGCATCAGCAACTGGGGCGAATTGATCGCGCCGCCGCAGAGCACGATCTGGCCGGCTTCGACGCGATGCAGCCTGCCGTGGCGGCGGTATTCGACGCCGATCGCGCGTCCGTCGGCAATCAGCACGCGCTCCGTCGCCGCATGCGTGACGACCTGAAGATTCCGGCGTCCGCGCGCGGGGCGCAGATAGCCCTGTGCCGTGGAGCAGCGAGCGCCGTTCTTCTGTGTGACCTGGTAGTAGCCGAAACCGCTCTGGGTCACGCCGTTGAAATCGCTGCTGAGCGGATGGCCCAGCGATGCGGCCGCGTCGATCGCGGCCTGCGACAGGGGGTTGTGATGGCGCAGGTTCGACACCGACAGCGGACCGTCGCTGCCATGCAGTTCATCCGAACCGCGTTCGTTGCCTTCGCTGCGGCGGAAGTAGGGCAGCACGCCGTTCCAGTTCCAGCGCGCGTCGCCGCTGAGCTGCGCCCATTCGTCGTAGTCGCGCGCGTCGCCGCGGATGTAGCACATCGCATTGATCGAGCTCGATCCGCCGAGCACCTTGCCGCGAGGCCACCAGAGCCGGCGCATGTCGAGGTGCGGTTCGGGCTCTGTGGAATAATCCCAATTGACACCTTTTTTGCCGACGAGCTTGGCGATTCCCGCTGGCATGTGGATGAACGGGTGCCAGTCGCTGCCGCCGGCTTCGAGCAGCAGCACGCGATGTCGCGGATTCGCGCTGAGCCGGTTGGCCAGCACGCAGCCGGCCGAACCCGCGCCGACGATGATGTAGTCGTAAGTCATTGCCCACGCCCTGGGGAGGACCGCGCGAGGCTAGGTGCCACAGCTAGAGTACATGCTCCATCGCAGTGCAGCATTGCGCAGGCGATTGCTAAACTCGTGCGAGTTGTCAGGGGACCGTTCAATGCCGTTTTCGACCGTACCGTTGCTGGGCGCACTGTTGCGCTCGCTGATCGTCATTGTCGCCGTGACGCCTGCATATGCACAGGTGCCGGCGCCGCTGCCGAAACCCGATCTGCGTCTGAAAACTGCCGGCATGGTCTTTTCACTGGCGGCGCAGCCCGGCGGCGAAGTCGCACTAGTCGGCGGATTCACGAGTGTCGACGGCGTGCCGCGGAACGGTCTCGCGCGACGGCTGCCGGACGGCTCGGTCGACCCGCAGTGGGCTCCGCGCGCCGGTTGGGGCGACGAACCGCAGACGTTCAATCGCGAACTCGTCGCGCTGCCCGACGGTTCCGTGCTCCTCCATAGCGATGCGAATACCATGGACGGCCAGCCCTATGCGCTCTGTGGCGTGAAATTCGCGCCAGGTGCGCCTGCCACGTTCTCGCTCACCTGGCACCAGCAGGCGGGATGCCCCGATGAAGTCACCGTGGCCGACAGCGGCCGGTTCTTTCGCAGCGGAATGGGCGGCTACCAGGTCGTGCCTGGAAATTTGGCGACCGGCGCGATCGACTGGGGCTGGGCGACGAACTGGTCGGGGCAGCCGCAAAAAATGGTTTACGACGGCACCGGCGGGCTTATCGTTTCCGTTCCGGGCACGCTCGATTCCTACGGCACGCTTTCGCGCGTTCTCGTCGCCACCGGCCAGGTAGACACGGCGTGGCAGGCGCCTCCGGTCGAGAGGCTGAACGGCGTCACCGAATTCGCGGTGGATCCCGCCGAAGGCGCGCTGTACGTGGCCTATTGGTACAAGCCGGTCGCGAAGCTGTCGCTGTCGACAGGCCAGCCGTTTGCCGGCTGGTCGGCGGGTTTCCATCACTATTCCACCTGGGCGCTGTCGCTCGATGCCGAGCGTAATGTGCTCGTCGGCGGATCCCATGGACTCGCCAAGCTTTCGCGTTTGAGCGGCGCGCTTCTGAATCACTGGGAAGCCGACGGCATCTATGGCTCGGTCTACGACCTCGCGCTGCTGGGTGACGGAACCACGCTGATCGCGGGCGGCTTCGCGAAGCTCGGCGAGACGACCGCGCTGGGTCTGGCGCGACTCCCGGTGTCGGCCGCGCAGCCGCTTGCTGACGCGAAGGCTTCGCGCCCGGGCACCATCGACGTCTTGGCTCGTCTGCCCGACGGCGGTCTCATCGTCGCGGGCGTTTTCGACAACGTCGAAGGAATGGATCGCCGGCGGCTGTTGCGATTGCTCCCGGACGGCAATGTCGATCCGAACTGGAAGCCGGTCCCCAACGGCGACGTCAGGTCCGTTGCGGTCGACAGCAGTGGAAATGTATATATTTTAGGAAATTTTACGCTTGTCGACGAGGTCTCTCGCGATGGCATTGCCAAGCTCGATGGCCTGACCGGCGGCGTGGTCACCAGCTGGGATCCGTATCCGCCGACAGCGATCACCGCAATTGCGCTGGACGCCGCCGATCGTGTCTATCTGATTCCACGCTATACCTCGGAAGTCGCGGCCTATCGCGTGCTTCCGGACGGGAGTGATATCGATGCGACGTGGTCGCCGGGCGGCGTGGATTCGACGGGGCGTGGTGCGTTCGCGACAAACGGCTACCTGTATGTCCGCACGGCCGCCAACCCGTCGGACACGCAGTACGTTCGCCGCATTGCGCTGGAGACCGGTCAGCTCGATACGCAATGGAGCGTGACGCTGCGGTCGGCGGATTGGCGATGGTCGATTCCGCGCATGATCGGTACGCCGGACGGAGACCTCGTCATCGCGGGTCAGTTCGATCAGGTGAACGGCGTCGCACGCAAGGGTATCGCACGCGTGAGCACGACCGTGCCGTCGCAGGTTCGCTCCTGGAATCCTCAGCCGTCCGGTTTCGTCGCGGATGTGACGACTTCGGCGGACGGACGGATCTTCGTCGCCGGGTCATTCACGGACCTGGGCGGCAAGCCGCGCGGCGGGATCGCCGAAATCGCCCTGCAAGATGGTTCGACCATCGATACGTGGAACGCACCGGTCGGTGGGGCGCGCATCGAGGTGAGCGGCAATCGTGTAAACGTCGTTTCGACGACAGCGCGCGGGCTGCTCGCCTATCCGCTCGATATCGGCGACACGGTCTTCGCAACGCATTTTGACTGAAAAAAGCGTGTTCATTTCAGGCGAGCACTTCGACCGCATCGCCAACCCGGATCGTGCCGCTGCCGCGCGGAATCAGGTTCTGCCCGAACGTGACTCCGTTTGGCGAGCGGCGATACGTCGTCAACGTCTTCAGCGGCTCGCCGTTCGCGTCGCGTTCGCCGCGCTGCGGGTCGACGGTCGTGAAGATGCAGCGCGTGCAGGGCTTCACGAGATCGAACTCGATCTCGCCGATGCGGATGCGCTTCCACGCATCCTCGGCGTGCGGCGTGGTGCCGGAGACGACGAGGTTCGGACGGAAGCGCAGCATGTCGACCGGCGTATCGAGTCGTGCATTGAGTGCGTCGAGCGCGGCCGATGAGATCAGCAGCTGCGGATAGCCGTCGGCAAAACTGACTTCGTCGCCGGGCCGACCGAAATCCGGGTTGACGCCGCGATGTGCCGCTTCGTCCATATAGACGAGCGAAAGATCGGCGCCAAGAAAGCGGCTGATCCATGCGGCAGAGGCATCGTCGGCAACCGGGGCGTCCACCCTCGAGCGCCACACCGTCACGTCGCGTCGCCGCGCACCCGGCGCAGGCCGTGCGATCTCGAGCGTCGGCATGTCCGGCGCTTCCAGACGCAGCCCCTCGATCAGCGGGGTCGCGCGGATCAGCGGCATGCGTGAATAGAGCCGGCCGGTCACGAACATGCCTTTGGCGTCGACGACGAGCCAGCGACGGTCGTCGGCGAGTCCGCGCGGTTCGACGCGGGCCGAGGCCGACGCGAGCGCGGCGCAGGATTTGATCGGATAGACGTAGAGTGCGGCGAGCGTTGGGTTCATGCGGCGATTATGCCGTGCACATTGTCGTTGCGCGTGCGTGCTAGGCTCTGCGCCGCCCTCAGTCCGGCCGCGGGATCGGCATGCACGTTCTGCTCGCAAAGCTGCAAACCTGGCTGCACAAGACGGTAAAACCGCACGAGTGGTCGGCTTTGCTGGTGTCGTCCGGCTATTTCTTCGGCGTGTTGGCGGCGTACTACATCATCCGTCCGGTGCGCGACCAGTCGGCCGCCGCCGCAGGATCGACGCAACTGCCGATCTTCTATTTCGCGGTGCTCGTCGCGACCCTGCTGCTGACGCCGGTGTTCGGCGCGCTCGCCGCGCGCTTCCGGCGCAGCCAGTTCGTGCCGGCCATCTACGCGATCGTCGCGCTCCTGACGCTCGCGTTCATTCCGCTGTTCTCGCTGCAGGCGACCGGCGCCAACGCGACTCTGATCGGTGCGCTGTTCTTCGTCTGGGGCAGCGTGTTC
This sequence comes from uncultured Lysobacteraceae bacterium, assembly GCA_946482585.1. Next base: position 8,150 of record CAMLSI010000006.1, on the reverse strand, counting down.
AACCTGCTCATCGTCGCGCTGTTCTGGAGCTTCATGGCGGACATCTTCGATCGCGAGCAGGCGCGGCGGCTGTTTCCGCTGATCGCCGTCGGCGGTGCGCTCGGCGCGATCGCCGGACCGACGATGACGAAAGGGCTGGTCTTCATCGTCGGCGTGCAGGGGCTGCTCGTCGTCTCGGGCGCGCTGCTCGGGCTCTGCATACTCTGCATCTTCTGGCTGCTCGGCTGGGCGCGGCGCCATCCGATTCCGGGCGAACCCGACCGCGACCAGCGCGTGATTGGCGGCAGCATCATCGCCGGCGCGATCGAGACCTTCCGCTCTCCGTTCCTGCGCCGCGTCGCGCTGCTGATGCTGCTCGGCGACTGCGTCGGCACCGTGATCTACGCGTTTCTCGTCGACTACAACCGTGCGACGTTCCCGACGCGCGAGGCCGGCATCAATTTCGCGTCCAGCCTCGACCTCGCGACGAATGTCCTGCAGATCATTTTCCAGTTGTTCCTCACGCGCGAAATCATGACGCGCCTCGGCCCGATCGCCGCGCTCGTGCTCGACGGTATCGTCAAGGCGGTCATGCTGATCGCGCTCGTCCTGATCGGCCCGGGCTGGATCGTCGTCGTCGCGGTCGTCACGCGCGCGAGCGCCTACGGCATCTTCAAGCCGGCAGCCGACTCGCTCTATACCGAAGTCGACGCGGAAACGCGCTACAAGGCGAAGAACTTCATCGACACCGCGGTCTGGCGCTTCGGCGATCTCGCCGTGACCAGCGCGCTCAATCTGTTGCGCAGCGTCGGCGTCGCCACGGCCGGCCTCGCGCTCATGACCGCGGCAGCCGGCGCGGCCTCGGCCTGGGTCGGTTCGCGCATGCGCAAGACCTTGCCCGCCGAACGTCCGCGCTGATGCCGGCGAGGCGCAGACGCGGCCGCGGCCGTGTCGGCATCGACCGCGCCATGGCGTTCCGTTCCGCTGACGCCGGGAGCGATCGCGGGCCCCCGGTGTTCGTCGGCGGCGAACCCCGTAGACTCGTCGCTGTCGTTGCAGCAGTCCCTTCGTCGCGATCATGGAGCCGGTCATGCGTCGAGTTTTCTGTCTGTTGTCGCTGATTTTCGTTACGACGCTTTCGGCGGCACAGGCGCAGACGCCTGCCGCGGCGTCCGATCCGATTCCCGCGGTACTGCGCGACTGGCGCGGCTGGGTGCTCAAGGATCAGGAATTCCGCGCCTGTCCGCTGATCGCGAATGCAGGCGCCGAGGAGGCCGACGACTTCGTCTGCGCCTGGCCCGGCCGTCTCGCGCTCGACGCCGACGCGAGCGGCGCTCGTTTCGTGCAGCAGTGGCGCGTCGATGCGACGAGCTGGATCGCCCTGCCGGGTGATACCGAGGATTGGCCGCAGGACGTCACCGTCAACGGGCAGGCGGCGCCAGTGCTCGAACGCGACGGCGAGCCGCAGCTGCGGCTCGCGCCCGGGAGCTATCGCATCGAAGGCCGCATTCCCTGGCAGCGTCGTCCGCAGCAGTTGCGCGTGCCGACGTCGGTCGCGCTGATCGACCTGCGCGTCGACGGCAAGACCGTGCTGCCGCTCGAACGCAGCGGCGATGAGCTGACGCTCGGGCGGGGCGAGGCCGCGGAGCCCGAAGCCGATGCGATCGCGATCGAAGTGTTCCGCAAGCTCACCGACGACATTCCCGCTCGGCTCGAAACGCGGCTGCGTCTGCACGTGGCCGGCCAGGCGCGCGAGGAAAGTGTGGGACCGGTGCTGCCGCAGGGCTTCGTGCCGCTCGCCCTCGGCGGCGGGTTGACCGCACGCCTGGGCAACGACGGGCGCCTGCATATCCAGGTGCAACCCGGCGACTGGGACATCAACGTGCAGGCGCGCGCGACCGCGCCGCTGGTCAAGGTGATCGCGCCGACGCTCGAAGAACCCTGGCCCGGGCAGGAAATCTGGAGTTTCGAGGCACAGAGCTGGCTGCGCGTCAGCGGCGCGAACGGCGATCAGCCGATCGACCCGGCGCAGGCCGGCGTTCCGGAAGAATGGCGCGGGTTGCCCGCGTTCGCGCTCGCGCCCGAAGCCGCGCTGACGATCGAGGAGCGTTCGCGCGGTCTGTCCGGTGAGGATGCGAACCGGCTGACCCTGCAGCGCGAAGTCTGGCTGCAGTTCGACGGCAGCGCGTTCTACGCGAAAGACCGCATCGCGGGCACTATGCACCGCGACTGGCGCCTCGACATGGCGGCGCCCTACGTGCTCGAGCGCGCGCAGAGCCGCGGCGAAGGTCTGCTCGTGACGAAATCGACCGACGGCGCGACTGGCGTCGAAATGCGCGAGGCTGCGGTCGATCTGGGTGCCGGCGTACGTGTCGCGCGCGACGGTGCGTTACCGGTCGCCGGCTGGCGCCAGGCATTCGACAACATCACCTGGCGCCTGCATCTGCCTTACAGCTATCGCCTGCTCGCGGCGCCGGGCGCCGATCGTGCCGACGGCAGCTGGGTGTCGCGCTGGACCTTGCTCGACGTGTTCCTCGTCGCGGTCACCGCACTGCTCGCGGCGCGGCTGCTCGGCTGGCTCGCCGGCGCCATGGCGCTGGGCTATCTCGTGCTCGGCTATCACGAATCCGGCGCGCCGTTGTGGACGTTGCTGATCGTCGTCGCGGTCGGTCTCGTCGCCAAAGCCTTGCCGGTCGGCCGTTTGCGCAGCGGCATGCAGATGGCCGCGACGGCAGTGGGCGTGCTGCTCGTCATCGTCGCGCTGCCGTTCGTCGCGCAGCAAGTGCGCTATGCGCTGTATCCGCAGCTGGAAACCGGCTACGGCGGTGCGCCGGGTGCATTCGCGCCGACGGCCGGCCTGAACGTGGCCGAGGAGGCCGCACCGATGGTGCAGGCGGAAATCGCGGAATCGAATGTGGCCATGGCGCCGCCGGCTCCGGCCGCACCGCCGGCGCCGCCGCAGGAGCCCTCCCGCAAGGGCGTCAGCGACGCGCTCGGCGGAGCACCGGGCAATCAGGCCTACCAGTCCGTGAAATCGCGTGCGCGCCAGCAACAGAACAATCTCGTGCAGCGCTACGCACAGAACACCGTGATCCAGGCCGGCCGCGGCGAACCGTCCTGGAGCTACGGTCGCATCTACGACCTTTCCTGGAGCGGGCCGGTGCTCGCCGATCAGGACGTGCGCCTGATCATTTCGCCGCCGTGGCTCACGCGGCTGCTGCGCATCGCGATGCTGGCGCTGCTGGTCGCGACTCTGGCGGCGCTCGCGAGGCGCCTCGTCGCGGCGGTACGGCGTCCCCAGGGCGCGGCGGCCGGCGCGGCGGCGGCGAGCTGGCTGCTCGCCATGACGCTCGCGCTGCCGACGGCACCGCTGCGCGCGCAGGAAACGACCGCCGGCGCACGCGGCGCATTGCCCGACGCGGCGCTGCTCGCCGAACTCCGCGCGCGACTGATCGAGGCGCCGCGATGCGCGCCGGACTGTGCGCGCGCGGCGCGCGCCGAAATCGGTCTCAACGGCGATGCGCTGCAGCTCGCGCTCGACATCCATGCGGGTGAGCGCGTCGCGGTGCCGCTGCCCGTCGTCGACGGCGGCGCGACGCTCGACGAGGTTCGCGTCGACGGCGTCGTCGCGGAAAGCGTCGTGCGGCACGCGGAGCAGGATTGGCTCGCGCTGCCGCGCGGCGTGCATCGCGTCGCGCTGAGCTATCGCATCGTCGAGTCCGATCACGTCGCGCTGAAGTTCGTGTTCGCGCCGGCCGAGGTGCGCCTGAACCTGTCCGGCTGGCAGGCCGGCGGCGTCAGCGACAACCGGCTGCTCGGCGATACGGTCACCCTCGCGCGCGAACGCACGGCGGCTTCGGCGCCGGCACGCGGCGGCGCGCAGCAGTTCCCGCCCTATGTGCTCGTCGAACGCAGCCTCGCGTTCGATCTGGAGTGGCGTGTGCTGACGACCGTGCGTCGCGTCGCCCCGGCCGAAGGCGGCTTCTCGGTGCGCGTGGCGCTGCTCGACGGCGAGCAGGTCATGAGTTCGGAAACCAAGGTCGAAGGCGGGCAGGCGCTGGTCTCCTTCGGTGCGGACGAAAGCGAAGTGAGCTGGAACAGCACGCTCGCGCGCGGCGAGGCGATAGAGCTCGTCGCGCCGGGACTCGAACAGCGCGCCGAAGTCTGGAGCGTGGTGCTGAGTCCGACCTGGCACGCGGATTTTTCCGGCGTGCCCGAGGCGCGCCAGCGCCCGCAGGAACAGCAGTGGGTCCACGAATTCCATCCGCTTCCCGAGGAAAAGCTGCGCATCGCGCTGTCGCGGCCCGAAGCGGTGGCCGGCAAGAGCATCGCGATCGACGACGTGCAAGTGACGACGGCGGCGAGCAAGCGCGCGCTCGACACGACCCTGGAGATTTCACTGCGCAGCACGCAGGGCGGCGAGCACACGATCACGCTGCCGGCCGGCGCCGAAGTGCTGTCGGTCGAACAGAACGGGGTGGCCATCAACCTGCGTCCGCGCGACAACAAACTGAGCCTGCCGGTGACGCCGGGCAGCAAGCGCTACAAGATCACGGTGCGCCAGGCGCAGGAGCTCGGCGTCAACGCGAAGACGCCGGCGTTCGATCTCGGCCTCCCGTCGGCGAACCTGCAGTTGAACCTCAATCTGCCGGCCGATCGGTGGGTGCTGTTCACCTACGGGCCCTCGGTCGGCCCGGCCGTGCTGTACTGGGGCGAACTCGTCGTCATGATCGTGCTCGCCTATGGGCTGAGCCGGACGCGCCGCACGCCGCTGAAGCTCTGGCAATGGCTGCTGCTCGGTTTCGGATTCTCCACGGCGTCGTGGTTCGCGCTCGTTGTCGTCGTGATCTGGCTGTTCGCGCTGGATGCGCGCGAACGCTGGAACACGTCGTCGACCGTGGCGTTCAACCTTGCGCAGATCGCGCTCGTGCTGTTCACCGTGCCGGCGATGCTGTGCCTGATCGGCGCGGTCTACGCAGGCCTGCTCGGCGATCCCGACATGAGCGTCGTCGGCAACTGGTCGAGCGCGCGCAACCTGCGCTGGTTCGCCGATCAGAGCGCCGCGCTGCTGCCGCAGGCCGGCGCGCTGACCTTGCCGCTGTGGCTGCACAAGGTCGCGATGCTGGCCTGGGCACTGTGGCTGGCGTCCGCGCTCGTGGGGTGGCTGCGCTGGGCGTTCACCGCCTGGTCCAGCGGCGGCTACTGGCGGCGCGACGTGCGCGTCCGCGTGAAGCTGCCGGACCCGCCGGCACCGCCGCCGCAGGCGAGTGCATGATCGCTGCACGATCGCGCGCGCGGTCGCACCGGCAATGAGCTGTGTGCGCGATTGCCTCGTCGCCGCGGCGTTGCGTCTCGGCGGCGACGAGGCGCGACTCGAAGCCGAAGTGTTGCTGCTGCACGTGCTGGGCAAGCCGCGCGCCTGGCTCTATGCGCATGCGGACGACGAACTCGCGCCGGCGCCGTACGAAGCGTTCGACGCGCTCGTCGCGCGGCGCGCTGCCGGCGAACCCGTGGCCTACCTCACGGGTTCGCGCGAGTTCTGGTCGCTGGACCTGCGGGTGACGCCGGCGACTCTGATTCCGCGCGCGGATACCGAGCGGCTGGTCGAGCTGGCGCTCGAACGGCTGCCGCGCGAGCGCGCCGTCGACGTGGCCGATCTCGGCACCGGCAGCGGCGCGATCGCGCTCGCGATCGCGAAGGAGCGGCCGCAGGCGCGCGTCGTCGCAACCGATACGAGCGACGCCGCGCTCGCCGTCGCGGGTGCGAATGCGGCGAGAAATGCGATTTCCAATGTGGAATTTGCCGGCGGCTCCTGGCTGGCTGCCGTGCCGGGCCGGCAGTTCGACCTGATCGCATCGAACCCGCCCTATATCGCGGACGACGACGACCATCTGGGGCGGGGCGACCTGCGTTTCGAGCCCCGTTCGGCGCTGGCCGCCGGCATCGACGGACTCGACGATATCCGCAGCATCGTCCAGACGGCACCGGCCCGGCTGCGCACGCACGGTTGGCTGCTGCTCGAGCACGGCCACGAGCAAGGTGCGGCGGTCCGCGCGCTCCTGCTCGAGGCGGGATTCTCCGACGTGGCGACCTGGCAGGACCTGGCCGGTCTCGATCGCGTCAGCGGCGGCTGCTGGCGCGCGACAAGGCAAAAAGTGTGACGCAATTCGCAGTTGTGATGTCGACCGCTTCAACTGCCAACCGGATCACACCTCACGGACACGCCCCCGGCGAATCAGGAACATACGCTCCAGGCCACATGGCTGGTGTGGCCCCCGCCGCGGAGTGATTCATGGCTCCAGTGCACAGCGACTGTCGTGAGGCAGGCGCGGCGGGACCCTCGGCAGGCCGACTTCGGTCGCCGCCAACGGAACGTGCTCACGGCCCCCGCTTCGCGCGGGGGCTTTTTTTTCCCCAATCGCTGCATCGAACGTCTGCGGCTTCGATGCGCGGTGCGGCGTTCGCCGTCGCTGCGGGGGCTTGCATCGTCGCGATGGCTCACGACGGTAGCGGCATCGTGCTCAGCGCGCGCTGCGCAGCGGCGCAGCCGGTTGCGGCAGCAAGGCCTGGAAGCGCTGCCGCACGGCGCGGCGGATGCCGTCGGCGTCGATGCCGCTCTGGGCGAGCAGGTCTTCCCTGCTCGCATGATCGAGGAACGTGTCCGGCAGGCCGAGCTGCAGCAGCGGCTTGACGCAGCCTTCGGCTGCGAGGAATTCGGCGACCGCGGATCCGGCACCGCCCTGAATCGCATTGTCTTCGACGGTCACGAACGCGTCGTGAGTGCGTGAGAGCTGGCGCAGCAGCTCCTCGTCGAGCGGCTTCACGAAGCGCATGTTGACGAGCGTCGCATCGATGTCGCGCGCGACCGTCTCTGCGGCGGCGACTGTACTTCCGAATGCGAGCAGCGCGATGTGTCGGCCTTCGCGGCGAAGCTCGGCCCTGCCGATGGGCAACGCGGTCAATTCCTTGTCGACGGCGCGTCCCGGGCCGCTGCCACGCGGATAGCGCACCGCCGCCGGCCCGTCATGGCGGAAGCCGGTCGTGAGCATCTGGCGGCATTCGGCCTCGTCGGCGGGGGCCATCACGACCATGTTCGGAATGCAGCGCAAGTACGACAGATCGAAGCTGCCCGCATGCGTCGCACCGTCCGGGCCGACGACGCCGGCGCGATCGATCGCGAACGTCACGTCGAGGTTCTGGATCGCGACGTCATGAATGAGCTGGTCGTAGGCGCGCTGCAGGAAGGTCGAGTAGATCGCGACGACGGGCTTGGCGCCTTCGCAGGCCATGCCCGCGGCGAGCGTCACGGCGTGCTGTTCGGCGATCGCGACGTCGAAGTAGCGCTGCGGGTATTCCTGCGAAAACCGCACGAGCCCGGACCCCTCGCGCATCGCCGGCGTGATGCCGTAGAGGCGCTCGTCGGCCGCGGCCATGTCGCAGAGCCAGTCGCTGAAGATGTCGGTATAGGTCGGTTTGCCCGGCGCCTTCTTGACGAGACCCTTGACCGGATCGAACGGACCGACCGCGTGGTATTCGATCTGCTCCGATTCGGCCGGCGCATAGCCCTTGCCCTTCGTCGTGACGACGTGCAGCAACTGCGGACCTTTGAGTTCCTTCACCGTGCGCAGCGCATGCAGCAGCGTCGGCAGGTCGTGGCCGTCGATGGGGCCGGTGTAGTGGAAGCCGAGTTCTTCGAACAGGGTCGACGGTACGAACATGCCCTTGGCGTGTTCTTCCCAGCGGCGGAAGAAGCGCCAGATGAACGAGCCGCGCGGCATGGCGGCCTTGGCGCGGTCGCGCAGCTGGTTGAGGCGGCGGCTCGACAGCAGGCGCGCCAGCATCTTGCTCATCGCGCCGACGTTCTCGCTGATCGACATGCCGTTGTCGTTGAGCACGACGAGCATGTCCGGTTCGACGTCGCCGCCATGGTTCAGCGCTTCGAACGCCATGCCCGCGGTTGCGGCGCCGTCGCCGATCACGGCGACGACCTTGCGGCGGTCGCCCTTGCGCTGCGCGGCCACGGCCATGCCGAGCGCGGCCGAGATCGAGGTCGAGGAATGGCCGACGCCGAACGTGTCGTACTCGCTCTCTTCGCGGCGCGGGAACGGGGCGAGGCCGTCCTTTTTCTTGACTGTCGTGATGCGGTCGCGGCGGCCGGTCAGGATCTTGTG
>CAMLSI010000005.1 GCA_946482585.1 uncultured Lysobacteraceae bacterium | reverse complement strand
CGGACACGCGGACAGCACGCCGAGAATCGCGGCCGTCAGCGGCACCAGCGAGATCAGGGTCGTGAACGCGAGCGCGCCCGCGGACTGCGGGCAACGATCGTCGCGGAAGCGCTGCCACAGGAAGATCGCGAACGCCTGGGCACGATCGCTCGTCACGTTCGTGCGCATCAGCGACTGGATGCGACGCGCGAGCACCTGCCACTGGTCGGGGTCCTTCCTCATGCGCAAACAGTCCGGGCGGCACGGTCTGGCCGGGGCGGCGCGATGATAACCTGCACGTTGTTCTCGACCCATCACGACGGCCGTCGCGCCGCACTACGCACGGATGAGCGAAATACTGATCCTGTACTACAGCCGCCACGGCGCGACCGCGCAGCTGGCCCGCCACGTCGCCCGCGGCGTCGAGGAAGTCGACGGCATGCGCGCGCGCCTGCGCCAGGTGCCGCCGGTCGCTCCAGTGACCGAGATCGCCGCACCGCCCGAGCCCGAGGCCGGCGCGCCCTATGCGTCGCGCGACGATCTGCGCGAGTGTGCCGGACTGATCCTCGGCAGCCCCACGCGCTTCGGCAACATGGCCGCGCCGCTCAAGCATTTCCTCGACGGCACCGGCGCGGAATGGGCGTCGGGCAGCCTGGTCGGCAAGCCGGCGGCGGCGTTCACCTCGACCGGCACGCAGCACGGCGGCCAGGAATCGACCCTGCTGTCGATGCAATTGCCGCTGCTGCATCACGGCATGCTCATCGTCGGCCTGCCGTTCACCGAGCGCGGCCTTTCGGCCACGCGCGACGGGGGTACGCCCTATGGCGCGAGCCACGTCGCCGGCAGCGACGGCGCGCGACCGATCAGCGACGTCGAACGCGACCTCGCGCGGGCGCTGGGCCGCCGCGTCGCCGACGTCGCGCGCCGGCTCGGAGCCGCCGCATGACGCCGCGTCAGCTGGGATTCGCGAGCTGGGCCGCGCTGGTGCTGCTGCATCTGCTCTGGCATGGATGGCTCGCGCCGCCGCTGAACGGCTCGCCGCTGCTCGCGCTGGCACTGACCGTCGGGCCGCTGTTGCTGCCGCTGCTCGCGCTGCGCCGCAGTGTGGGCCGCGCGCTGCTCTGGGTCGGCATCCTGGGACTGTTCTATTTTTGCCACGGCGTCGTCGCGGCCTGGGGCGAACCGCGCGTACGCCTGCTCGCACTCGGCGAAATCCTGCTGTGCCTGTCGCTGATCGCCGCGCTCGGCTGGGGAGCGCGCGGTTACAAGCGCACGCCGCGTCACTGAGGAACCGTCGCATGACCTTCGTTCAAAGCGCCGCCGAACTCGGCAACCAGTATCGCGACGATCGGGTACTCCGATCGCAGCTCGCGCGCAGCCTGCCGGCGTCGGTCCACGACACGATCGCGCCCGAACTCGACGAGCTCGGCGCGCATGCCGCCGACGCATGGCGCCGCGAACGCGAACGCAGCGCGCGCGAACCGGTGCTGACACAATGGGATTCGCAGGGTCGTCGCATCGATCGCATCGAACTCACGCCGACCTGGCAGGAATCGCGCGAGATCGCGGCGCGCTTCGGCCTCGTCGCGGCGGGTCACGAGGACACGCATGCGGAGCACGCGCGACTGCACCAGTTCGCGCTGGTCTATCTGCACCACGTCGCCAGCGCCTTCTTCACTTGCCCGCTCGCGATGACCGACGGCGCCGCGACCTGCATCAAGGCCGCCGCGAACACCGAACTCCTCGCGCGCGCCTGGCCGCGCTACCTCAGCCGCGAGCCGGAAAACTTCTGGATCTCGGGCCAGTGGATGACCGAGACGCCGGGCGGTTCCGACGTCGCCAACAGCGAGACCGTGGCGCGCGCCGACGCCGACGGACGCTGGCGGCTCTACGGCCGCAAGTGGTTCACCTCGGCCGTGCACGCCGATACCGCACTCGCGCTCGCACGCATCGAAGGTGCCGGCGACGGCGCCGACGCGTTGACCCTGTTCTATCTCGAGCCACGCGACGCGGACGGACGCTGGCGCGATCTGGTCATCAACCGGCTCAAGCCCAAGCTCGGCACACGCGAGCTGCCGAGCGCGGAGACCGAACTGCTCGGCGTCGCCGCGACGCCGGTCGCCGGGCTCGGCCACGGCGTGCGCGCGATCGCGCCGATGCTCAACGTCACGCGCAGCTGGAATGCGGTCTGCGCGATCGCGACCATGCGCCGCGCCCTCGCGCTCGCGCGCGACTACGCCGGCCGGCGCCGCGCGTTCGGCCGGCTGCTGATCGATCACCCGTTGCATCAGACCACGCTGGCCGGCATGCAGGCCGACTTCGAGGCGGCGTTCCAGCTCACGTTCCACGTCGTCGAACTGCTCGGCCGCGCGCAGCACGGCAAGGGCGATGCGGACGAGGCGGCGCTGCTGCGCCTGCTGACGCCGCTCGCGAAGCTCTGGACCGGCAAGCTCGCGGTCGCGCTGTGTTCCGAAGCGATGGAATGCCTCGGCGGCGCCGGCTACATCGAAGACAGCGGCCTGCCGCAGCTGCTGCGCGACGCGCAGGTGCTGCCGATCTGGGAAGGCACGACGAACGTGCTGTCGCTCGACGTGCTGCGCGTGCTGCGCAATCCGTCGGCGCTCGCCGCCTGGCGCGGCGCATTCGACGCGCTGCTGCAGCAGGCGAATGCAACCGGCCTGCAGGCCGCCTGCGCCGCCCTGCGCGCGCATGCGCAGGAACTCGCGGCACGCTTCGCCGCACTCGCGGCCGAACCCGATCGCCTCGAAGCGGTTGCGCGCGAACTCGCCTTCGGCCTCGCGCGCGATTTCGCCGCCGCGCTGCTGTTGCGCCAGGCGGCATGGTCGCTCGCGCACGAAAGCGACGGCCGCGCCGCCGCGGCCGCGCGACGCTTCGTCGCCGGCTGCACCGCAACGCCGACGACGCAGGCCGGCGACGACGCATTGCTCGCGCGCGACGCCTGACACGACACGGCATCAGTACAGCATCCGCTCGTCCGTCGCACGCAGGATGCTCAAGATCGTGCCCGAATCGCAGAACGGCGCGTCTCCGCGGCGCAGCAGGATGCGATAGTCGCCGGGCGCGACGACCGCGGAATCCACGTCGAAGTCGAACCCGCCGCGCGTATGCGTCGGATCCTTGTGGAACATTTCCAGTTCGGGACGGAACGCGTTCACCGAGGCCTGCAGCGAATAAGCGCCTGCGCCGGAAACCAGCGCGAGTTCGAGCGGCGCGTCCGGCGGAACGCCCTTGTGGATGCTCCAGCCGATCAGGCGGAGCGCGGGCGCATAGTTCAGGCGAATGCGCTTGTTCTTGGGCACCCAGTCGAGGTTCACCAGGTCGATCGAGCAGGCTTCACCCACGGCGGCTGCGCCGACGGCAGCCGGCTTCAGTTCCGGCAGAGGGTGCAGATCGAGAGCCTGCCAGAGGCGATAGCCGATCGCGGTGAGCGTGCCGACGCGCACGCGTCCGGACGCTTCCGCTCCGCCGCAGACGACCTGCCCGTTCGGCCGCCCGTCCGGGCCGCGTTCCGCGGCGTTCCAGGCGCATGCCGTTACCGGCTGCTGCAGCGGTCGCGGTCCGGGCGCGAACAGTGAAAGCGGAAGAAATGCGCGGACCAGCGTATCGTCGAGCGCGTTCGGCAGGTATCCCGGGAACGGATACAAGGCATAGAGCTGCTGCTTGCCGTCGAGCGCGGTCGTATCGCCGTCCAGGTAGCCGCGAGCATGGCCGGTCCCGACGACGACCATGGTCCGGCGCTGCTGCATCTGCGACCACTGATGCACGCTGTAGACGACGAGTCCGACCAGGAACATCGATGCCGCAGCAAGGCCGACCAGGTCGCGCGCCCAGCGCCGCAGCGGCCTCGGATCCGGAGTACGCGTCAGGGCGAAATAGATCGGCGCCATGCCGGCGAGCGCCAGCATGTCGGCATATCGGGATGTCACTTCGATCAGATTGTGGCCGCGGTTCAATGCCGTCGCGGCACAGGTCAGCACGCCGATACCAAACAACCCGGCAAAGAAACCATCCATGGGGCGATAGTCGCGCCGGCGCACCAGATGAAAGAGCGCCAGCATGCAAGGAATGGCGAACAGGAGCACCGCCGGAAAGACGCCGGGCCAGTTGGCCATCGTCATCCACGCGGCGAAGAATTCCCTGGCCGACTTCGCCACGAAAGGATTGGTCGGATCGTGCGGAAACGTGATGACCGCGAGAGCCAGTCCGGCGACCAGCGGCGTTGCGGGCATCAGTGACGAGCGCCAGGGCAGATCGTGCGCGAGCCCGCGGAGACCGACGACGCCGATGCCCGCCATCAGCACGAACAGATTGCTCGCTATCGTGAAATGCAGCAATGCGACGAGCAGGGCGACGATGAGGAACGTCGACCACGTCGGCGGCCTGCCGGCGACACACCAGAGCAGCAACACCGTCAACAGGAACAACAGATGAAACCCGGTCTGGAAGCTCGAGAGCGCATTTTCCCAGCCATAGGGCAGCAGTCCGACCAACGCTACGACGGCGACGAGCGCGATCGCTGTCTTGCCCGGCACATGACGCGCGACGAGCCCGGCCAGCAGCGCGGCGGCGGCGGCGTAGATCGCGACGTTGAACAGCGCCGCGATGCGGCAGTCCCACTGCGCGTCGTTGAGCTCGAACAGCGCCATCGCAACGAGCCGCGTCAGTGCGATGCGATGCTCGTTGTGCGCCGACCACAGCACCGAGGTATCGAACTGGCCGAGCAGCATGGGCCGGTAGAGCATCGATGACTCCGCTCCCCACTGGTCCCAGAACGGCGTGCTGCTGCCGAAAGCGAACACGATCAGTCCCCGCACGACGAATACGCAAAGCCCGATCAGCAGCGCGATCAGGATTGCCTGCGTTCCTGAGCGCGCAGCGTTTCGCGTCGACATGTCGCTGCCGTGGCGCGGGACGGATTCCGCCGGGAGCTGAGCCATGTGTACTTGTCGTCCGAATCAGCGAGCGCCGGAGCATAGCGCGTCGGGCCGGCACGCAGCGGGCGTCCGTCCGACCCGGCTGTCTGGCGAAGAGCCGGCCGGCACTGCGGCGCATAATGCGCCCGCGGATCTTTCGGCCTGGAACCCACCGATGAATCACCTGAGCATCGTCACGACCGGCGGCACGATCGATAAAGTATACTTCGACGACAAGTCCGAATATCAGATCGGTGCGCCGACGATCGGCGAGATCCTGGGCCAGCTCGGCGTCGCGTTCGCGTTCGACGTGATTCCGATCCTGCGCAAGGACAGCCTGCACATCACCGACGACGACCGCGAGCTGATCCGGCGCACGGTCGCGCAACAGCCGCATCGGCACGTGCTCGTGACCCACGGCACCGACACGATGGTCGAGACCGCGCGCGCGCTGCTGCCGATTGCCGGCAAGGTCATCGTGCTGACCGGCGCGCTGAATCCGGCGCGATTCCAGGGCTCGGATGCGGTGTTCAACATCGGCTGTGCAGTCGGTGCGCTGCAGGCGCTGCCCGATGGCGTCTATGTCGCGATGAATGGCCGCATCTGGGATCCGCGAAGCGTGCGCAAGAATCGCGCGGCCAATCGCTTCGAAGCGGGCTGACACATCGCGAAGACCGAAGAGCCGGTCCCCATCCGCTTTTGTTCCTGAGCCCCTTGAGCCACGGGGACGGCCGGTCGCGCGCCGGCGAGCGGGGGTTGCGCACGAGTTGAGCGAGGCCCGGCGGGCGCGATTCCCGACGAAGAAACCCCCGGCCGCAGGGGGCGGCCGGGGGTTCTCCCGTTACTGACGCCGACCCGTGCGTCGGCGACGTTTGCAAGGCAATGGCCGTAACGAACCACGCCAGACCGGAACGGACGCAGTTGCGTGCGGACCGGGCTCCTCCCCTCCGAGGATGGTTGCGCGTCAGTCGCTGCTGATCGCGCGATGCGTGAGGCGGCCGCATGAGCCGCGCTCGATATCCGGATCGGCGTGTTCCGTGCCGACGGAAGAAACCGTAGCCGCGGCAGGGACCGCGGCTACGGAACGTCCCGTTGGGCATCCTTGCACCGCCCCCGGCAATCCCGCCGGAGGTTCGGCGCCGGCTTCATGCCTGGCGCCGAAGTCACTACTCGTAATTACGCTCAGAACTGGATCGACCATTGGTTGATGTAGCCGGTGTCTCCCGAGTAAAGATCAGTGACCTTGAACTGCCAGGTGCCGTTGCGCGGCGAGCCCGAGGTGTTGGCGCTGTAGGTCGCGATCACGTTGTCGGTGCCGTCGCTCGAGCTTGCGCTCCTCAGACGCGTGCACGCGCTTGTTCGGCTCGATCTTGCTGACGTCGGGGTTCTTCGCGAGTTCGACCATGACGCGCTCGGAATCGATCGCCGATGCGCCGCGCGAACCGGCCGGCCCCTGGGCGCGGATCAGCACGCCGCCGGTGGCGAGTGCGCGCTCGATGCTCAGGCTCAGGCCGAGATCCTTGCCGACGCGCAGCGCGTCATCGGCCGCGAGACTCATCGCCCGCGCCGACGCCGCTTCCGTACGCGACAGGCGGCCGTCCTGCCCGTTGTAATAGACGATGAAACTGTCGACCTGCTCGCCGGGCGCAGCCACGGCAAAATTGACGCGACTCGCGTAAGCCGAACGTTCGGCTGCAGTGATACCCGCGGCCTGCGCCGAGACGGCTGCGCCGAGCAAAGCCAGCGCCAGCGCGCTACGACGCATACCGCGTTGCGAAACTGCCCTCACGATCGAACCCCCACCGGAATTAGGAATGATCGGGCTGACTACAGCCCGGTGAGTCGCTCCCGTTCGCTCGCTGCGCACGTCCGCCGCCAGGACGGCCCGTCGCGGCCCGTCGCGGGTCGTTGCTGTGCTGATGGACCGCAGCTCCGCTCCGGAGCTGCCTACCGGTCCTCGCGAGCGTTGCATCCGAAACCCCCCGGTTCCGAAAACGCGGGGCAACCTACAGCGGCGGCAACCGCCCGTCAACCAAAAACAGCCGCTAAGTGATTGATCTGCCACGAAATATGTTGCCGTGCAGCATATCTGTACGGACAAATTAACATTTGTACGAAACGCTTCGGATGCGCTCCGGGGCGCGCCGGTACTCGCCCGAAGCCTCGTTCGCCGGATACGCGAAAGTGACTGAATTTGTCAGAAAGCGACGCTTTCGCGTCGCGATTCTTAACATGTCGCTGTTGCGGCTCAGCCGCGGTTCGGCAGCAAACTGCGCGATCGCATCACAAGGCTGAGGTTGCTTCGAGCGATTCGCATGCATGCCTGCATCCGCCCCGGGGACTGGCTGCACGCCCACCGGAAATCCGCCGAAGACGGAACGAGAGCAAGCTCAGACAGGCAGTCGCGGAAAGACCCGCCGCCCGGATCAGCGACGTTTGGCGCCCATCATGCGGACCTGTCGCGGCCGGCGCAGCCATGCGATCACCGCAAGGATCAGCAGCACCGGCAACGCGTAGACCCCGCGCGTCGCCAAGCGCTGGGACGGGCTCAGCGACTCGCCGAACAGCAGGTCCATCGCCACGTCGGGATCGGCATTGAGACGTTCGGTCGCGGGTGCGAGCGCGTCGCGAGCCCAGTTGCGGCCGATGTCGCCGAGCGGTGGCGCGACCTTGCCGATCAGCTCGCCGCTGATCATGAGACCGGCGACGAGCGGCGCCTCGCGCATGGCGGAGCGGCGCACGGCGGAGCCGATGTCGGGCAACGTGCTCGCGCCGCCCCAGAACAGGCATTGCCACAGGGCCGCCAGCACGAACAGCAGCGTTGCGATCAGATGCAGATACTTGCGCATTCTCGACTTCTCCACACTGTCGGATCGCTCGACCCGGTTCGCCGGCGCCGAAGCTTCGCCGCGCGCACCGGCCAGGTCAACTGCACGGCGCGTTGAGGGCTTCGGCATCCGAATTGCGTCATACGACAGGAACCGCTCCGGTTTCGCCCGAGACCTCGATGCCCGACCGCAATCCCCGACCGACTGCCCCACGGCACCGCTTCCGCTCCGGCGCGGACGCGCCTGCCGCATGGCGCGGCCGTACGCTTCGCCACAGCAACATGCGCGGCGCACCCGGCGCGACACCGGCCCTTGAGTGGAGCAAACTGTGATTGCACGCACGCCAGCTCCTGCCGGCACGCTGCATGCTGCGTTCCAGGGCGCCGCGGGTCGGGCGTACCCAGGACTGACACAGGGCAATCGGATGGCTAAGCGGGTCATCGAAGCGAGCACAACGGCGGCAACACTATGGACGCCGGCCGCTCGTTACATGATCTGCGCCGGGGGGACCCATCCATGAGTAATCAAGGCAGCAGGCGCACCGATGCAGCCGCTCGCGACGAGCTGCGCGAGCGCTGTCTTGCGCTCGTGCGTCGCTGGCAGCCGCTCGCGCAAGGCGGCTGGGATCGCAACGCGGCGCGCCAGCTCGGCGACGAACTCGACCAGGTCGCCGACACGAGCGAACGTCTCGGGCTCGACAAACTCAACAGCGACGCGCTCGAACTCGCCGCCTATCTGTGCTCGTTCATCGACGACGCCCTCTTGCCGAATGCGCGCGATCTGAAGCGACTGGCCGAAATGGTCGAAGCGCTGGGCGCCGACCTGACCGATCTGTCCGCGACCACCAAGGCCGCCGTTCATACGCTGCCGAGTGCACGCATCAGCGCCGAGATCCCGGTTGTCAGGCCGAGTCAGACCGCATCGACGGTACCGGCGCCGGCGCCGGTGGTGCAGATGGCGAAGCCCGCGATACCGGAACCGACGCCCGTCGCCGAGAAACCCGCGCCTGCCGTCACTGCGGAGGCGACGCCGCCGCAGACGACTACCGGCGCGGCGGCGGACGTGCCGATGCCGACGCTGCTGCGTTCGCTGGCGTCGAGCGAACCGCTGACCAGCGGCGGCGACAGCCTGATGCGGCTGCCGCGCACGATCGCGCTGTACGGCATCGACGACAGCGTCGCGCCGGGCCTGCTCAGCGCATTGCGCGAACGCGGCTTCGATACGCGCAACACGTCGCAGCCCGAAGACCTGCTGAATTTCCTCAAGAACGCGATACCCGGCGCACTGATCCTCGACGCGCGCAAGCTGCGTATCTACGGCCGCGTCCGCGCGATCTACGACAAGCTCGTGGCCGACGGCGAGGCACTGCCGAGCCTCATCGTGGTTTCGCCCGATGCGGACCTCGGTCATCGCCTGCTCGCAATGCGCGCGGGCGCCGCAGGCTTCTTCCAGTCGCCCGTCGACAGCCTCCGCGTGCTCGCGAAGCTCGACGAGCTGCTCGCGCACACGGACGCGCCGGCCTGGCGCGTGCTGCTGGTGGCGCCGGACCGCAACAACGCCGTCGACGCCGCGCGCGCGCTCGCCGAACGCGGCATGACCGCGCGCATCGTCGGCAACGGTCAGGGCACCTTGAGCGCGCTCGCCGAGTTCCGCCCCGACGTCGTCGTGCTCGACTGCAACCTGCCCGATGTCGGCGGCATCGAGCTCACGCAGATGATCCGCCAGCAACCCGAATATGCAGCCGTACCGATCATCCTCGCCGCGGACGCGTCGGCGGTGAATCTGCGCTTCGACGCGATCGCCGCGGGTGGCGACGAATTCCTGGTCAAGCCGCTGAAGACGCGTCATCTGCTCAGTGCGGTCACGTCGCGCGTGCGCCGCGCGCACTGGCTGCGCGAGATCATCGGCAACCCCGACGGCCGCGACGCGCGCACGGGGCTGTATTCGCGCAACGTGCTCATCGAGAAACTCGGCTCGGTGCTCGGCGACCGCTCGGCGGCGCTGCTCACGATAGCGCTGGACCGCGCCGGCGAGCTGCGCGAGCGCATCGGACTGACAGGCCTCGCCGCGATCGACGCGCATGTCGGCAACCTGCTGCGCAGCCAGCTCGACGAACTCGACCTACCTGCACAATATAGCGATTTCCACTATTTCGTCCTGCTGCACCGCCGCTCGCGCAGCGACATCACGGGCATGGCCGAACGGCTGCGCTTCGCGCTCGCGGGCCAGCCGTTCATCTACCAGGGCCAGAGTCATCCGCTGACCGCGAGCATCGGCATGGCGCTGCTCGGCGGCGAACACGCGAGCGTGGACGAGGTCGTCACGAACGCCGAGGCCGCTCAGATCGCCGCGTCGCACCTCGGCGGCAACCGCGTGCTCTGGTTCGAGGCCAAGGAAGCCGCGCTGCTGCCGTCGGATCCGCTGCTGGCCGTGCGCGCGGTGCTGAGCCGGCCGCTGACGCCGGAGCAGACTCAGTTCGACTTCCAGCCGATCGTGCCGCTCACGGGCAAGCTCAGCGGCCAGTTCGAACTCAGCTTCAAGGTCAAGAGCACGACCCAGGCCGGCGTCGCCGTCGCCTATGCCGATCTCGCGCCCGTCGCGGCCGAGTGCAATCAACTGACCACGCTCGATCGCTGGCTGCTCGAGCGCTCGCTGAGCGTGCGCGAAGAACAGCTCAAGCGCGGCCGTCAGCTGCGCCTGTTCGTCCCGCAATCGGTCGCCACGCTGCTCGATCCGGACATTCCGTACTGGCTCGCGCGCGAGCTCAAGGAACGTCACCTGTCGGGTACCGGGCTCACGCTCGAATTGCCCTGCTCCGAGCTCATCGACGCCGGCGCGCGCGCTGCCGAGCGGCTGAAATTCCTGCACCAGAGCGGCGTGCGCGTCTGCCTCGTCGACTTCGGCCGCGACTGGGCCGCGGTGCATGCGCTCAAGAACCTCACGATCGATTTCGTGCGCCTCTCCGCCGGCCTCGTCTCGGAACTCGGCACGGCCAAGTCGATGAGCGACACCCTGCTCGCGCTCGTACGCAAGGCGCACGCGGCCGGCTGCGCGGTCATCGCGCCCGAAGTCGATTCGATCAACCGCGCGCACCTGCTGCTGCGGCTCGGCGTCGACTACGGACTGGGCCCGGCCTTCGCGCGCGCGTCGTCGACGCCGGAGTTCGATTTCGCGCGACCGCTCTGGTAGTTCGTCGATCCGGGACGGCCGAATCACTCCGATCCCCTCGTTACGGCAGACAGAGCGTCGGGCTTCCTGATTCGCCGTGCACGGCGACAGGCTCTCCAGGCAGTCGCTGCATGCGCCTACGGTGAGCGCAACCGCTTCGCGTGGCTAGAATCGGCACAACCTCGATCATCGGTCACGCCTATGGAGCCCGTCTCCCGCGAATCGCTGCAGCAGCGCTATGCCGATCTCGTCGATGCGGAACTGCTGCGCCGCCTGCGCTCGAATGCGTTGACGGAATTGGCACGCGAGGTCGCGCTGGCCGAGCTCACGGTACGCGGCGTTTCGCCGGATGCGGAGATGTCGTCAGATGCGCCGTCGGTTCCGGATGAAATCGACTTCGCGCCCGACGAGTTCGCAAGCAATCCGTATCAGGCGCCGCGGTCGATCGCGGATGCCGCTGCCGCATCGGCGCCATTTCCAGCGCGATTCGGTGTCTGGGACGTACTCTGGTTCATCTACGCGGCGATCCTCGCTTCGTTCGTCGCGATCGGCTTGACCTTCCGCGCGAATCCGCTCAACGCCGCCACACTGATCGAGACCTTCACGACCGGTTTTGCCCTGACCGGCATCCTTGCATGGCGCTTGCGCCGTGCCTGGCTTCATCCGATCGCATGGGTCGCCTGCATCGCGATCAGTCTCGCCTGGCTCGCCGTAATGCTGAGGTTTGCCTGGACGGTTCTGGCGCTGCACGTCAGCGATATGGCCGTCACGGTCGCCGTGCATCTGCCGCTGTACTGGGGACTCGCGCGCTACGCCTTCTTCTCGCCGTCGATCTGGCGCTTGCGCACGCTGCGTCCGAAACCCGACGCGTCGTGAGGCGGCAAGTCCTCGGGCCTCAGAGCATTCCGGTTTCGAGCTTCGCCACGTCCGACATCATCGCGTGCGTCCACGGCGGAT
The DNA here is from genome assembly GCA_946482585.1 of uncultured Lysobacteraceae bacterium. The sequence continues at coordinate 21,273 of CAMLSI010000005.1, read as the reverse complement.
CGAACGTGAGTTCGACGTCGGCCGCGGCAACGGTCGGGATCGCCTCGACCTTCGCGCGCACGTCGTCGACGAGGATGTCGCCCATGCCGCAACCCGGCGCGGTCAGGGTCATGCGAACACGTACTTCGCGTTCGCCGGTCTCGCCGCGCACGAGCTCGCATTCGTAGACGAGGCCGAGATCGACGATGTTGACGGGAATCTCGGGATCGAAGCAGGTGCGCAGCTGCTGCCAGACGAGCTTTTCGACATCGGCGTCGGCCGCGCCTTCGGGCAAGTCGATGGTCGCCGGCGGTTCCTTGCCGATCGCATCGGCGTCTTCGCCCCGGATGCGGAACAGGTTGCCTTCGATGTAGACGGTGAAGCTGCCGCCGAGGGCCTGGGTGATGTAGCCGATCTGTCCGGCCGGCAAGTTGACGACCTCGCCCTGCGGAACCATGACCGCGGCGCAGTCGCGTTCGAGCTTGATCGGTTCGGAAGTGTGGCTGTATCCGGCCATGGGGCAGTTCGATTCCTGGCCGGTTCGGCCGGCAAAAACGCGGATTATGCGGCCTGACGCCGGCCCAGGCCCAGCTCCGCGAGACAGGCGCCGAACAGCTTCATGGCCGCCTCGATGTCGGCAGGCGGCAGGCTCGCGTAGCCGAGCAGCAGACCGTTGCGGGAGGGTTGTCCCAGGAAATAGGGTTCGATCGCATAAAGTCCAAGGCCGCGCTCGGCCGCGAGCGCGATCAGGCGCTCGCACTGGCTGCGGCTGACGCCGGGCAGCCAGGCGACCAGATGCATGCCCGCATGCGTGTCCGCGACCTCGACCGCGGGCGCATGGCGCCGCAGGCCGTTCAGCATCGCGTTGCGGCGCTGCTTCAGGGTCTTGGCCGCGTCGCGCAGGTGCCGCTCGAAACTGCCGTCGGCCATGAAGCGCGCGAGCGCGCCCTGCTCGATCGCGGGACAGCCGCGGTCGCAGAACCATTTCGCGGCGATGAACGCTTTGCGCAGCCCGGGCGGCAGCACCATGTAGCCCAGGCGCAGGCTCGGGAACAGCGTCTTGGAGAAGCTGCCGATATAGATCACGCGCCCATGGCGGTCGAGCGACTGCATCGCCGCGAGCGGATGCGCGTCGTAGCGGAACTCTCCGTCGTAGTCGTCCTCGATGACCCAGGCGCGCTGCCGCGCCGCGTACTCGATGAGCTCGAGCCGGCGCGCGAGCGACATGACCGCACCGGCCGGAAACTGATGCGACGGCGTCACGACGATGAGTCGCGCGCCGCGCTCGGGCAGCGCGTCGGTGCGCAGGCCGTCTGCATCCACCGGAATCGCCTCGACGCGCGCACCGTGCGCCTGGAACACCTGGCGTGCGCCGCGATAGTGCGGGTCTTCGAGAATCACGCTTTCGGCCGCCTCGACGAGAACCGTCGCGGCCAGAAAGAACGCCTGCTGCGTGCCCGAGACCACGAGCAAGTCTTCCGGCGCGCAGACGATGCCGCGACGGCGCGCGAGGTAGTCGCAGATCTGCTCGCGCAATTCGAGCAGCCCCTGCGGATCGGGATAGTCCAGTTCCGCGTGCGCCGACGCCTGCGCGAGCGAGCGGCGCCAGGCGCTGGTCAAGGTCGGATTCGTCAGCGGCAGGCCGTACTGCAGGTTGTAGCGCAGGCCGATGTACTGGCGACCCGGAATCACGTCGTCGAACACGTCGCACGCGCGTTTGGCGTAGCGCGCGACCGGACTCGTCGGCACCACGCGCGGCGCGGCGCGCGGACGCCGCGCCGCTTCGATTTCCGCGACGTAGCTGCCGGAACCGACCTTGCCGACGAGGAATCCTTCCGCGTGCAGCTGCTCGTACGCGGCCAGCACCGTATTTCGGGAAAGATCCATTTCTCTTGAAAGTACACGCGTAGCCGGCAGGCGCGCGCCGGCGGCGACGCGGCCGGCGAGGATGGCAGCCTTCAGCGCGCGGGTGAGCTGCGCGTAGAGCGCACCGTTGCCGTCGAGTTCGAGATACACGATTGGCCCTTCCGCCCACGGCGATTGCGGTTCTAGTTAGAGCCAATTCTGAGCCAGATACTGGCCGCGTCAAGAGCCGGAGCCGTCGCATGCATCCTACCCCCCGCCATCAGGTCCGCCGCACCAAGGAACGCGCCCGCTACGAGACGGCCGCCGTGCACGCGGTGCTCGACGCCGGTTTTCTCGCCCACGTCGGTTTCTGCGTCGACGGCCAGCCCTTCGTGATTCCCATGCTGTATGCGCGCGACGGCGACGAAGTACTGCTGCACGGCTCGATCGCGAGCCGCCTGATGCGTGGTCTCGCCGACGGCATTCCGGCCTGCCTCAGCGTCAGTCACGTCGACGGCCTGGTGCTGGCGCGCTCGCATTTCCACCACTCGGTCAACTATCGCTCGACGGTCTGCTTCGGCACCGCGCGCCGCGTCGACGATCCGGCGGAAAAAGCCGCGGCGCTCGCGCGCTTCGTCGATGCGATCCTGCCCGGTCGCGCGGCCGAATCGCGCGCGTCGGACCGCAACGAACTCGCCGCGACGCTGCTGCTGCGCTTCGCGATCGAAGACGCGAGCGCGAAAGTGCGTGAAGGCGGGCCGCGCGACGATCCGGCCGACCTGGGTTCGGACTGCTGGGCCGGCGTGGTGCCGCTTCAGATGCGCTATGCGGCGGCCGTCGCGGCCGACGACTGCGCGCTGCCGGTGCCGCCGTCGGTCGCGCGCGTCAGCGGGAGCGTCGCATGATCGCCTATCGCAGCGACGTCGTTCCCGACCTCGCGACGGCGCGCGCGCTGTACGCCGACTGCTCGCTCGGCGCGCGCCGGCCCATCGACGACGACGCGCGCTTCGGCGCCATGCTCGCGCACGCGAACCTGACCATCACGGCCTGGGACGGCGCGACGCTCGTCGGCATCTCGCGCAGTCTCACCGACTTCGGATGGACGACTTATCTCGCCGACCTCGCGGTGCGCGACGCATACCAGCGCCACGGCATCGGCCGCGAACTGATCCGGCATACGCAACAGGCCGCGCCGCAGGCCAAGATCGTGCTGCTCGCCGCGCCCGCCGCCGTCGACTACTACCCGCACGTGGGCTTTCGCCATCATCCGCAGGCTTGGCTGCTCGATCCCTCCGACGCGCTGCGCTGAAACTCGACATCGCGCCGAGACGGGCGCACGACCGCACAGCTATCATGCGCGCCCCTTCTCGCGCCTGCCGTCGATGCCGAACGTTCCGTCGCACCGCCCCGTGGCGTCCCATGCCCGCTGAGCGGCCGCTGCCGCCGATCAACCTGCTCGGCCTCGCCACCGCGCTCATGAGCGCGCTCGCCGGCGGTGCGGTCTGGGCGCTCGCCGCGCTGTGGCGGCAGGATCTGCTCGCCTTTCTCGCGCTGCCGGTCGGCCTGCTGATCGGCCGCGTGCTCGCGAACAACGGCCCGCGCAGCGCGGCGTTCGCCGCGCTCTGCGCCGCAGCGTTCAGCCTCGCCGCGTCGGCCTATGCGTTGTGGATGATCGCGAGCGGTCGCGTTGCGCTGCTGCTCGGCATGCGCCTGACCGACATCCTCGGCGCGATCGGCGTAGACCTCGCCGCTGCCATCGCCTGGGCGCGTCTCGGCGCGCTGGACGTCGCCTGCATCGCGGCGGCGGCTGTCGTGGCGGCGATCGCCGCCGCCTGGCGCCGCGCTCAGTCGGTCGGGCCGGCGAACTCGTAACCGAACAGGTCGAGATCGCGGCGGTAGAAATTGCCGACGAGCTCGCGCAGCTCGTCGTCGTAATAGGCCGTATACGGCGCATGACTCGAACTGTTGACCTTGCCCAGCGTTTCCGCGGGGAATCCGAGGCGTTCGCAGACCCGTGCGTAGTCCCGCTGCGCGCGTTCGCTCTTGCCGACGAAATCCATCGCGATGCGGCCCTGCGCGTCGACGAGCATTTCGTGTTGCGGACGGAACAGGATGTGGCCGAGCGGCGGGCGGTCGCGGATGAAGTGGCGCATGACGCCGCGCGGGTTCTGCTCGAACTGGCCGTTCTGCCGCATCATGAACGCGCAGTAGGACACGAAGCGATCGTAGGGATTGCGCACGAACGCGAACTTGAAATAGTCGCGGAACACGGGCCCGAGCACCGGCTCGACCTGTTGCACGCCGAGATGGCCATGGCCGAGCGCGCTGAGCTCGGGAATGTCGAAGCGCTTTTCCACGAACAGTCCGACCTGTTCCTGATCGGCGTCGTCCATGTAGGGCCGCAGCGCCTGGCGCACCGAATGCGTGCCGGTCTTCGGCACCGCGAAGAAAATGTAACGGTGTTTGTGCGAAATGATCATCGGACGACGGTTCGCTGCGACACGGGCTGCCGCGGTAACCGGCGATTGTCGCACAGGCCCGTGCATGGCGCCGCGCGGGCGCGCTGCGTTGCCGCGACTGCGCGAATGCGGCGCCGCGATGCCGGATCGATTGCCGGCGCGGAACGGCGCCGCCGATACTCGGCGCGTCACCCGCTCTGGCCAACCGCATGCTCCGAGACGCGTTCGCCCACATCGAAAACGGCCGCTACCGCGAGGCCGAGCAGACCTGCCTGCGGGTATTGGCCGGCGACGCCGGCGACACGGCCGCATCGACTCTGCTTGCGCTGAGCCTGCACGCGCAGCAGCGTCTCGACGAGGCGATCGTCCTGTTCGAGCGGCTGGCGGCGGCGCCGGACGCGGGCTTCGAGGCGTTCAACAATCTCGGCAACGCGCTGCGCGACGCAGGCTGCAACGAGGCCGCGGACCGTGCGCTGCGCGAAGCGCTGCAGCGCAGCGGCGAGCACGCCGGTGTACTGCTGAACCTCGGCCTCAACGCACTCGATCTCGGCGACGCGCCGGGCGCGTCGCGCTGGCTGGAGCGCGCGTTGCTGCAGGCGCCGCACGACGCCGAAATCCGCACCTACGCCGCGGCGGCGGCGTTCGAGAATGGCGAACTCGGCAAGGCGCGGACGCTGCTCGCGCGCGAACTGCCGTGGCGGGACGTCGACGTCGGCGTGATGGCCGAAGCGGCGTGGCTGCTGTTCCGGCTCGACGCCACCGAAGCGGCCGACACGCTGCTCGCCCGAGCCCTCGCGCGTGATCCGCGGCATCCTCGCGCGCTGCTGCGGCTCGCGGCGATCCACGAGCGCTGTAATCGTCTCGACGAGGCCCGCGCGATCGCGGCGACACTCGCGGCGCACGACGATTCCGCACCCGCCTTCGTCGAAGACCTCGCGCTGCTGCAGGCCGCGCTCGCGTCGCGCGGCAGCGATACGCGCACGGCGCGCGCGCTGCATGAGGAACTGCTGCGCAACGGCGGCGCGTCGCTGCACAACGCGAACGTCTATTTCTCGCTCGCTCGCGCCTGCGACCGCGATGGCGATCCGGCCGGCGCGATGCAGGCGCTCGAACGCGCGCATGCGGCACGCTGCACGCAACTGCGCGCGCGCGCGCCGCGGCTGTTCGCCGACACGCCGCTCGCGAACACGCGCCGGCGCGTCGACGCGCAGACTGCCGCGTGGGCGCCCGACCCGAACGCGCCGGGTGCGGCCGCGAGCCCGATCTTCGTCGTCGGCTTTCCGCGCTCGGGCACGACGCTGCTCGAAACCATGCTCGATGCGCACCCCGAGCTCGCCTGCATGGACGAACGCGCCTATCTGCAGGATCTCGTCGACTATCTGCACGAGGGCGGACTGCGTTATCCGCGCGATCTCGGCCACCTGACGCCGACCCAGTGCGCGGCCATGCGCGCGATCTATCGCGAGCGCGTGTCGCGGCACGTCGCCTGGAGCGGTCCGACGCGGCTCGTGGACAAGAATCCACTGAACCTCCTGAAGCTGCCGCTGATTCGGCGGCTCTGGCCGCATGCGCGCATCGTGCTCGCGCTGCGCCACCCGGCCGACGTCGTGCTCAGCAACTACATGCAGAACTTCCGCTCGCCGGTGTTCGTCGCGCTCTGCGAAACCCTGCGCTCGACCGCGCAGGGCTATGCCGCGACCATGGACTTCTGGCTCGACCAGCATGCGCTGCTCGGTGGCGACGTGTTCGTATCGCGCTACGAAGATCTCGTCGCCGACCTGCCGGCGCGCGCGCGCGCGCTGACCGATTTCCTCGGCCTGGGCTGGGACGATGCATTGCTGCGCCCCGACACGCGCGCACGCGAGCGCGGCTACATTTCCACGCCGAGCTACGCACAGGTCTCAGAGCCCGTGAACACGCGAGCGGTCGGGCGCTGGCAGGCTTATGCGCCCTGGTTGACGCCGCTGCAGCCGTTGCTCGCTCCCTACGTCGAACGCTGGAACTACGCCTGGTGAACGCGGACCGCGGCGCGCTGAACCACTACCTGCGCTGCTACGACGACGATCTCGACGCGGCGCTCTGCGCGCAGCTGATCGCTTCGTTCACCGGTCTTGCGCGTTTTCAGCGCGGCAACGGTCGCGGCGTGCGCGCCGGACTCGAAGACAGCGCCTGGACCGAACTCGATATCTCGCCGCTGTCGGACGAGGCGTTCCGCGGATTCCTGATGTCGCGCATCGACGCGAACCTCGAACGCTACAACCGGGAGGTCGGGCTGGGCATCGCGGTGCCGCCGGCACGGCGTATCAGCGAGCTCGTCATCAAGCGCTATCGGCCCGGCGGCGAGGAGCGATTCCAGCTCCACTTCGACTCGATCGACGCGGTCGCCAACCGGTATCTCGTCTTTCTCTGGTATCTCAACGACGTCACCGACGGCGGCGAGACGCGATTCCCCGACCTCGGCATCAGCGTGCAGCCGCGCGCGGGCCGCCTGCTGATGTTTCCTCCCTACTGGATGTACCAGCACGAAGCGCCGCCGCCGCGCTCCGGCGAAAAGTACATCCTGTCGACCTATCTGCTGTTCTGAGGCATCGACACCGGACCTCACTCGCGGCGTATCGTCACGTCGCCGCTGAAGCTGTCGACGGAGATTTCGCCGTCGCCGCCGCCGACGGTGACGTCGAGATTCGACCCGGGGCCGTGATCGGGCTTGCGCACGCTGCCGAAATCCGTGCGCAGGGTTCCGCTGAAGCTTTCCGCCTCGATCTTCGCCGATACGCTGGCCGGCAGATTCAGGCGCACGTCGCCGCTCATGGTTTCGATCTCGATGCGCCCACCCTTGTCGAGCGCGCCGCTGATCTCGATGTCGCCGGATACGCTGCTCGCCTCGGTCTGCTTGAGCGGCGCACTCGCGACGACGCGGAGTCCGCCCGACACGGTTTCGAGCCGCGTGCGGCTGCCGACGCCGCGCGCGACGACATCGCCGCTGACGGTTTCGATCGACGCTTCGTCGGCCTTGCCGTCGAACTCGACGTCGCCGCTGACGCTTTCCAGGCGCAGGCGCGGGCTCTGCACCGAAGACAGTCGGATGCGGCCGGACACCGAATCGATTTCGAGTTCGCCGCCGGCCATGTCGGCGACCGCGACCTCCGCGCTGACGACGCCGACTTCGAGCGACGCACCACGCGGGACCTTGAGATTCAGTACGGTTTCCTGCATCGAGGAATCCGAACCCCAGCCGAGCCAGCCCTTGGACTTGTCAGGCCCTTCGACACGGATCGTCAGGCTGTCGCCGCCGCCGTCGATGGCCAGACGCTTCGCGCCTTCGCCGAGCGTGCCGGTGATGCCGACTTCGTTCTTGTCCCAGGCACTGACGTTGACCGCGCCCTTGACGTTGCTGACGTCGATGCGCGCACGCGCATGGACCTCGCGAGTTTCGTTGATCGGCGTGCCGGCCAGCACGAGGCCGGGGGCAAGCAGCACGCTGAGCGCTAGCAGTTTCATCTTCATGTGGTCTCCGGAACGGATCAACTCGACGCTTGCCCCATGCGCGCAAGTTTCAGCCGTCGTTCGTTGGTACGGTTGAGCAATCCGACGAGGAACACCGCGTCGGGCTGTTGTTGCAGCATCTGACGGATTTCGTCCGCCGCGGCGTCGAGTTCGACGGCGGCGGCGGCCAGGCGCGGATCCTGCGGGCGCACCTGCTTGAACTGCGTGTCGGCGGCGGCGATCGCCTCGGCCGGATCGAGCTTCGCGCTCGGCTGCGCCGCGAAGTCCGGCGCCGGCGGCGCGCTGCGCTGCTGCAGCACGCCGGCAACGAGGACCGCGAGCGCGACGCTCGCCGCCGCGGCGAAGGCGAGCGGCCAGCGCCGGCGGCGCGGCGCTTCAACGACGGTCGCGGACTGCTCGGCGGCGATGCGCGAGGCGATGTCGAGCCAGAGATCGCGCTGCGGCTGTACCGGCCCGGACAGATCGCGCATCTGGCGGCGCCATTGGAAATCATGCTCGCTCATGCGGCTGCTCCGAGGAGTTTGCGCACCAGGCCGCGGGCGCGGTGCAGTTGCGCCTTGGACGAGCCGACGGCCATGCCGAGCTCGTTTGCAATTTCTTCATGTTTCCACCCTTCCACATCGTGCAGTACCAGCACGGCACGCGCGCGCGGCGGCAGCTTGGCGACGGCCTGCTCCAGGTCGGAGCGCTCGCCGGCGCAGAACGGCACGTCGCCGCCGGCAGCCAGTTCGAGCACTTCGTCTTCCACATTCTGCTCGGGACCGTTGCCGCGCAAGTCCATCAGGGCGACGTTGACGCCGAGCCGGTAGAGCCAAGTCGAGAATGCGCTCTCGAAGCGGAACCCGGACAGTTTCTGCCAGGCGCGTACGAAGGCGTCCTGCGTCAGCTCTTCGGCGCGCGCATGGTTCATCCCGACGATGCGCAGGATGGCGCCGTGCACGCGCCCCACGTGCTTGCGGTACAGCAGTTCGAACGCGCGGATGTCGCCGCTCATCGAGCGCCGGACCAGGGCGCCGTCATCGGCGGTGGCAGGCGCCGACTCAGGCATCGCATGACTCATGGGGACGCAGGCAGTATTCATGGTGCCGGCTTGGATGCCGGAACCGCGGGCGGGGTTTAAACCGCGACGGCGTCGCGCAGCCGGGCCGCGGCGGCGAGGACCGTGGCGCAGTGGATGTCCACGATGTCGGCGACGTCCGCCGCATAACCGCCCGCCATGCTGATCGCGAGCGGCAGATCATGCCGCAGGCAGGCGTCGATCACCATGGCATCGCGCGCGGCAAGGCCCTGCTTGGTCAGCGCGAGCCGCCCGAGGCGATCTTCGCGGTACGGATCGGCGCCGGCGAGATAGATCGCCGCGTCGGCGTCCGCCGCGGCCAGCACGCGCGGCAGGTGTACGGCCAAGGCAGCCAGATACGCGGCATCGTCGCAACCGTCGGGCAGTTCCACGTCGAGGTCGCTGGCCTCCTTGACCGACGGGTAGTTGCGCTCGCCGTGCATGGAAAACGTGTAGATGCTCGGATCATTGCGCGCGATCGCCGCCGTGCCGTTGCCCTGATGCACATCGAGGTCGATCACGAGCACGTGTCGCGCCAGGCCAAGCGCCTGCACGTGGCGCGCCGCGACGATGGAATCGTTGAACACGCAATAGCCGGCACCGTGATCGGCGAACGCGTGATGTGTGCCGCCCGCGAGATTCACCGCAATGCGCCCGCCGCGCAGCGCACCCTCGAGCGCGGCCATGGTCGCGCCGCTGGAACGACGCGAGCGCTCGACCATGTCCGGCGACCACGGAAAACCGATCTTGCGCAGTTCTCCCGCGTCCAGCGCACCGCGGCTCACGCGAGCCACGTAGCCCGAATCATGCGCGCGGCACAGATCCGCATCGGTCGCAGGCTCGGCTTCCGCCAGTGCTATGCCGTATTCGCGGGCCGCGGCGGCGACGCGCTCGTAGAGCAGCGCGTACTTCGCCATCGGAAACCGATGCTCGGCCGGCAGCGGCAGCACGAAGTGATGGCAGTAGTAGGCGAGCATGGAAGAAACCGGCCGTCACGGGCGGAAAGGCAGAGGGACCGATGCGTTCTCTGCCGATGCGGCCCGCATCGAGCCGTTTTCTCGCGTTCACCCCACGGCGACTTTCGCCACCGGCTGTGCCGGCTCGGCGAGTTCGTCGCGCACGCGCGCGTGCTCGCGCTTGAGCGCGTCGGGCGCACGCGCGCCGAAGGAGTCGAGGTATTCGGCAATGCTCGCGTACTCGCGCGCCCAGCCGTCCTTGTCGACGGCCAGCAACAAGTCGAGTTCGGCATCGCCCAGAGCGAGGCCGGCGAGATTCAGGTCTTCGCGCCGCGGCAGGTGGCCGATCGGCGTCGCGATGGCCCCGGTCGTACCTTTGCAGCGGCCGATGATCCATTCGAGCACGCGCATGTTGTCGCCGAAGCCCGGCCAGACGAACTTGCCGTTCGCCTTGCGGAACCAGTTCACGTGGAAGATTTTCGGCAGGTTCGCGTTCGGCTTGTCGAAACTGAGCCAGTGCGCGAAATAGTCGGCGAAGTTGTAGCCGCAGAACGGCTTCATTGCCATCGAGTCGCGGCGCAGTACGCCGACCGCGCCAGTCGCCGCGGCCGTGGTTTCCGAGCCCATCGCAGCACCGACGAGCACGCCGTGCGTCCAGTCGCGGGATTCGAACACGAGCGGCACGAGCGATTCGCGCCGGCCGCCGAAAATGATCGCCGAGATCGGCACGCCCTGCGGATCCTCCGCCCGCGGCGACCAACTCGCACACTGCTTCGCGCTCACGGTGAAGCGCGAATTCGGATGCGCGGCCGGGCCATTGGCCGGATCGTAGTCGCGGCCCTGCCAGTCCTTCGCCGGCTTGCCTTCGGGCAGGCCTTCCCACCAGGGCTGGTGATCGGCGGTTTCCGCGACGTTGGTGAAGATCGCGTCGCGATCGAGCATCGCGAGCGCGTTCGGATTCGTGTTGCGGCTGGTTCCCGGCGCGACGCCGAAGAAGCCGGCTTCGGGATTGATGGCCCAGAGGCGGCCGTCCGCACCGAGCTGCATCCAGCAGATGTCGTCGCCGATGGTCCAGACCTTCCAGCCCGGATACGCCGCCGGCGGAATCAGCATGGCCAGGTTGGTCTTGCCGCAGGCCGACGGAAACGCTGCCGCAACGTAGTGGGTTTCGCCCTCGGGGCTTTCCAGGCCGAGTATCAGCATGTGCTCGGCGAGCCAGCCTTCCTGGCGCGCCTGCCACGACGCGATGCGCAGCGCATGGCATTTCTTGCCGAGCAGCGCATTGCCGCCGTAGCCCGAGCCGATCGACTTGATCGTGAGTTCCTCGGGGAAATGCATGATGAATCGCTTGGCCGGATCGAGGTCGCCGGTGGAATGAAGACCTTTGACGAAAGCGCCTTCGCGCTCGATGCGCGCCAGCGCCGGTGCGCCCATGCGCGTCATGATGCGCATGTTGGCGACGACGTAGGGACTGTCGGTGATTTCGACGCCGCAGCGCGCGAGCGGCGAATCGATCGGGCCCATGCAGTACGGAATCACGTAGAGCGTGCGGCCCTTCATGCAGCCGGCGAACAGGGCGTCGATCTTCTGATGCGCCTCGGCCGGGTCCATCCAGTGATTGTTCGGGCCGGCATCGTCCGCGTTTTGCGAACAGACGAACGTCAGGTGCTCGACGCGGGCGACGTCGCTGGGATTCGAGCGGTGCAGGTAGCAGTTCGAGTGCGTGGCCGGATTGAGTTCGGCGAGATCGCCGGTGTCGAGCATCAGTTCGACGAGGGCCTGGTACTCCGCTTCGGAACCGTCACACCAATGAATCCGGTCCGGCTGGGTCAGACGAGCGACTTCGTCCACCCACCGGTTCAACACGTCGAGCTTGCTTGCCATGTCCTGATCCTGGGCCCGCCAGGGCCCTGCCTGAAAGTGAGGCAGGCCACGTTAGCGGCGGGCCGCCGGCATTGCAACAAATCGGCGGCCGGCCCTGAGACGGATCAACAACTTGCAAAAAAACTTCCGGACTACGCCGGAATCAGCGTCGATATGGCGTGCTCGACATATTCGTCGAACTCCGCATGCGACAGCCGCGGCAGGCCGAGTTGCAGCGACAGCTGCAGGAATCCCGCGTAGGCGGCATAGGCCAGACGCGCGCGGTATGACGCGGTGACGCGGTCCAGACCGAGCTGACGATAGGCGACGGTCAGGAAGTCGATGCGCCGCTGCGACACGCGCGACATGACCGGCTGCACCACCGGGTGATCGAGAGCCCGCAGCAGTGCCGAGTAGATCACGTGCGACTGCATTTCGCGGCTCGTGCGGCGGAACAGTTCGCGCAGGCGTTCGCGCGGTTCGCGGATCGGTTCGACGCCGATGAATTCCTCTTCGTCGGCACGCTCCCAGCGCTCGAGCGCCGCTTTGAGCAGCGCCTCGCGCGTCGGAAAATGCCAGTAGAAACTACCCTTGGTCACGCCGAGGCGACGCGCGAGCGGTTCGACCGCGGCAGCGCCGACGCCCTGTTCGGCGATGGCTTCAAGGGCAGCCTGCTCCCAGTCCGACGCGGACAGGCGGCTGCGGTTCTCGAGGGGGGTCACAGTGGCTTCGCTCATCGACAGGGCTTCCGGTAACCGCCGCCCGGGCGGCGACGGCCGAAAGCTACTTGAGCGACCCGTATGGACACCTCTATTCAGAAAGATTTGATCCAAAACCGAGGTATCTCGGATTGAATACTCTAGATCTCCCGGGATACTCAAACGTATGTTTGACGCCCGCATGACCCCATCCAAGATGTTGAATCACAAGGCCGCCGTGAATCTGGTCGCGGCCGATGGGCTGGCCCTCTCCTGCGATCTGCACGGAATGGCCGGCAATCCCTCGTTGGTGTTCTCCCACGGCTTCGGACAGACACGGCAGGCCTGGGCCGCGAGTGCGAACCATCTCGCGGAACACGGTTTTCTCTGTCTGTGCCCCGACGCGCGGGGTCACGGCGCCAGCGACTGGCATCCGGCCGGGGCTTACGAGATCGATCAGTTCGTCGACGATCTCGGACTCATGGCGAACTTCGCAGGCCCCTCCGCCGTGCTCGTCGGCGCCTCTTTCGGCGGCCTCGTCGGTTTGCTCGCTCAGGCCCGCCATCCCGAACTGTTTCGCGCGCTCGTGCTGGTCGATATCACACCGCGCTGGGAAGCCGCCGGGGTCGAACGCATCCTGGCGTTCATGCGAGCGCATCCGGACGGTTTCGGTTCGCTCGAGGAAGCGGCCGCTAGCATTGCGGCCTACCTGCCGCACCGCCGCGAGACGCGCTCGCCGCAACGCCTGCAGTCCCTGCTCGTGCAACGCGACGACGGCCGCTACCGCTGGCACTGGGACCCGGCCCTGCTCGATCGCATCGCCGAGAACGGCGAACGCCACCAGGCCGAACTCATCCGTGCCGCACGCCTTGTCGGCGTGCCGGTGCTGCTGCTCTCGGGCAGCGACAGCGACGTGGTCTCGCAGACGACGATCGCCGAATTTCTCGACCTGGTGCCGCAGGCGCGCCACGTCGTCGTGCCGCGCGCCACGCACATGGTTGCCGGCGATCGCAATGACCTGTTCACCGATGCTGTGCTTTCCTTTGTCCGGACCCTGCCTCAGGGACGGAACTGATCTGCTGAGGAGTTCACCATGCAACACTGGCTACCCCTGCTCGCCGCGATCCTCGTATCGTTGGTCTGCTCGTATCGGCGCGCAGGGCTGCGCACCTGGACCGTCCTGACGGCGCTCGCGATCGTGGCGACCGGTGTCGCCGTCGATGCGCACTGGCTCGCGACGACGGCCACGCTGCTGGTCTTTGCGCTGGCCGCGCTGCCGCTGAACCTCGTCGATTTCCGGCGCAAGCGCCTGACCGCGCCGCTGCTCGCGATCTACCAGAAGATCACGCCGCAGCTGTCGCCGACCGAGAAGATCGCGCTCGAAGCCGGCACGGTCGGCTTCGAAGGTGAACTGTTCAGCGGCAAGCCGAACTGGAACGTGCTGCTGCGCCAGCCGGAACCGGTGCTGTCGGCCGATGAACGCGCGTTCCTCGACGGGCCCGTCGAAGAACTCTGCCGCATGGTCAACGACTGGGAGATCACGCACGAACTGGCCGACCTGCCGTCGCCGGTCTGGGAGTTCCTCAAGAAGAACAAGTTCTTCGGCATGATCATTCCGCGCGAATACGGCGGCCTGCAATTCTCGGCATTGGCGCATTCGGTGGTGCTGCAGAAACTCGCGAGCATTTCGACGACGATAGGCTCGACCGTGGCCGTGCCGAACTCGCTGGGTCCGGCCGAACTGCTGCTGCACTACGGCACCAAGGAACAGAAGGACCATTACCTGCCGCGTCTCGCCGACGGCCGCGAGATTCCGTGCTTCGCGCTGACCGGCCCGTATGCCGGCTCCGACGCGACCTCGATCCCCGACTACGGCGTGGTCTGCAAGGGCGAATGGAACGGCGCGAACGTGCTCGGCGTGCGCCTGACCTTCGACAAGCGCTACATCACACTCGCACCGATCGCGACCGTCGTCGGTCTCGCGTTCCGCATGTACGACCCGGAAAAGCTGCTCGGCGACACCGAGGACCTCGGCATCACGCTCGCGCTGCTGCCGCGCGACACCAAGGGCCTGGAAATCGGCCGCCGCCACATGCCGCTGAACATTCCGTTCCAGAACGGCCCGGTCCGCGGCAAGGACGTCTTCGTGCCGCTGTCGCAACTGATCGGCGGTCCAGAGATGGCCGGCGAGGGCTGGCGCATGCTCGTCGAATGCCTGTCGGTCGGCCGCGCGATCTCGCTGCCGTCGAACGCGACCGGCGCGGCGCGCATCGGCTCGATCGCAACCGGCGCCTACGCACGCATCCGCAAGCAGTTCGGCATGGCCATCGGCCGTTTCGAAGGCGTCGAAGAAGCGCTCGCGCGCATCGGCGGCTATACCTATGCGATCAGCGCGCTGTCGCGCGCGACCGCCGCTGCCGTGGACCGCGGCGAAAAACCGTCGGTGCCGTCCGCCATCGCGAAATATCACGCGACCGAACTCGGTCGCGAGATCGCGAAGGACGTCATGGATGTACACGGCGGCAAGGGCGTGATCCTCGGCCCGAAGAACTACGCCGGCCGCGCCTGGCAGGGTGCGCCGATCGCGATCACGGTCGAAGGCGCGAACATCCTCACGCGCAGCATGATGATCTTCGGCCAGGGCGCGATCCGCTGCCATCCGTTCGTGCTCAAGGAAATGGAAGCGACGCAGCTCGCCGATTATTCCGAGCGCCTCAAGGCGTTCGACAAGGCGCTGTTCGGCCATATCGGATTCGCGATCTCCAACGCGGTGCGCAGCTTCGTGCTCGGACTCACCCACGCCAAGATCGGCTCGGCGCCAGGCGACAAGTACACGCGCCGCTTCTACCGCAAGCTCAATCGCTATGCGGCCGCGCTCGCGCTAACCGCGGACACGTCGATGCTGATTCTCGGCGGCAAGCTCAAGTTCAAGGAAAAATTGTCGGCGCGCCTCGGCGACGTACTGTCGAATCTCTATATCGCCTCGGCCATGCTCAAGCGTTATGAAGACCAGGGCCGTCCGGTCGCGGACCAGCCGATGCTGGCCTGGGCCTTCCACGACTGCGTCTGGCGCATGCAGATGGCGCTCGACGGCGTGCTGCGCAACTTCCCGCTGCGTCCGGTCGCCTGGCTGCTGCGCGCGCTGATTTTCCCGCTCGGCCGCCGCGAAGTGCCGCCGTCGGATCGCCTCGGCCGCCGCGTCGCTGCGCTTCTGTGCGCACCGAACGAAACCCGCGATCGCCTCGCCGGCGACGTCTACCTGACGCCGAACGCGAACAATCCGATCGGGCGCATGAACGCACTGCTCGCCGACGTCATCGCGGCCGAGCCGGTCGAGCGCAAGTTCCTCAAGGCAGCCAAGACGCTCAACGCGAAGGCCTACGACTACAGCGGCCAGCTCGCCGAAGTCGAAGCCGGCGGCGGCATCACCGCCGAAGAGCGCAAGCTGCTCGAACGCGTCCGCGCGGCGACGTTCGAGTTCATCAGCGTCGACGATTTCGATCCGCGCGATCTCGAAGCCGCGGTCAAGCACGGCAAGACCGTGCTGCGCTCCGTCGCCTGAGCCCCGCACGACGACCGCCGCGTTCGCGGCGGTCGTCTTTCCGCGCACGAACACGAGTCATCGCCATGGCTTCGACCGCGTTGCAACTGTTCCGCCGCTACGGCAAGTCCGCCGCAGGACGCTGGCTCTATTCGCGACTGATCTGCTGGCGCGCGCCCTATTTCTCGAGCATAGCGCCGACCGTCGAACAGCTCGACAGTGGCCGCTGCGTCGTGCGCATCCGCCAGCGCCGCCGCGTACAAAACCATATCGGCACCGTGCATGCCATCGCACTCTGCAACATGGCCGAAATGGCCGGCGGCCTCGCCACCGACGCGACGATTCCCGACGGCATGCGCTGGATTCCGAAAGGCATGACCGTGCGCTATCTGAAGAAAGCGACCGGCACGATGACCGCGACGGCGACCGTCCCGGCCATCGTCGACGCGAGCCTCGCGCAGGAACTGCACGCAATCGTCGAAGTCCGCGATGCGCAGAGCGACATCGTGTTCGACGCCGACATCGCGATGTGGGTCAGCCCGAGACCGTCGAAGCACTCCTGACCGCGGCGGCGCTCAGCTCAGCGCGAGCCGCAACGCCTGTTCGGCGCTCGCGAGCACGAATCCGGCCAGAAAGAACAAATAGCTCAACCGCAGATAACGGTATTTGTGCCGCGCGAGGTAGAGCCCCAGCGAATACAGATCCTTGGCCTGCGTTTCGTAGATGGTGCCGTCGGGCTGCAGCGTGCGCGCCATCTCCTCGAGGAATCGGTCGCGCGAAATCTCGGAGAAATGGCCGAAAAACAGCAGATTGAAGTGCGGCGGCAGCACGTCGCTGTCGAGGCGCAGCGGACGGTACTTCGGCAGCACCGCGAGTATCGCGAGCAGCAGCGCGACGAGCGTGAAGCCGATCAGGATCAGCACGGCCGCGCGCAGCCCGGGTTCGCCGAGCCGGCCCATGGACAAGGTCAGCACGATCGAAGAGACCGTGATGATGATGTTCGCCTTGGTATCGGCCATTGCCGACAGATGCACGTGATGCTGCTGTGCCGTACGCAGGATGTTGTCGGACGTATTGCGCTCAGGTACCTGCGCAAACCGGTTGCGACTCGCATCGTCGTTCATGGCCCGCCCCCTTCCGATGCGCGCATGGTAGCGGGTGCGGGAATGCGAGTAACTAGGGGCCGGGCGCGGGAAAGCCGCACCGGTCCCGCGCAGGCGGCGAGACTGCGTTCGCGGGTTCCCGCCACTCGCCTTCCGCTACCGGAGTCCGGCCGCCCAGCGCTCCAGCGCCGCGGAACCGTGCTTCTCGCGCTGCGCCACGCACAGCGTGATCGCCTCCTCGGCGCGCGCGAGTCCCTGCGCAGTGCCGTTGACCTTACCCGCATCGCGCGCAAAGAACTGCGCGACCTTGCGCGCCTGATCGCGCTCGCACCAGCCTTCCGCGACGAGTTCGGGCAGTTTGCCGTGGATGAATACGGGCGTGTGCGCGACCACGTCGGCATAGCGCCGCTGGAACCAGCGCCACAATGCGGCGCGATTGCGCGGCTCGTACTGGTGCACGCCGAGGACGCGCGCGGTCTCGCTGATCTTCGCGCCGGGCCCGATCGCGAATTCGCGCACGCGCTCGCCGAGCTTCGCATCCGTGGTCGCGCCCAGCGCCATCGCCATGCTCATGCGCAGATTCGCATCGCTGTTTTTCGCGAGTTCCGCCATCAGCGCATCGACGGCGGTCGCGCCGAGCTCCTGCACGGTGACCACGAGCACGGTTCCGAGCAGGTCATAGTTCGCCGCACCGAAACGCAGCCGTCCGTTGCCGTCTCCGGCCAGCACGGCCTTGCCTTGCGCCAGCAGCGCCGCGCGTACCGGCTTGCTGTCGACCTTGCGCGCGAGCAGTTCGACGAGGCTCGCGCGCCAGAGCGCGTCGTCATCGCTTTCGCCGTCGCGCCGCAAATAGCCGAGCTGCGTCAGCCGCGGCAGATACCGTTTTTCGACATAAGCGTCGATCGCCGTGCGGCTCGCTTCGTCGGCGAGATTGCGCCGTATCCAGACCAGCGTTTCCTGCAGTGCGAACGCAGCTTCGCGCGTCTTCGCGCCCGCGAGCTGGCCGACCGCGTCGAGCACCGCCGCCGCGTCGACGTCGCCGCGCTCGAAGCCCGCGCGGATCGCATCGGCGAACGCGAGCTGCTCGCGATCGTCGAGTGTCGCTGCGGCGCGCGTGAGTGCGGCGAGATCGTCGTTCGCGAGCGCGATGCGGTAGTAGCCGCGTGCCTGCGCGTTGGGCAGATACCAGTCCGGACAGACGCCCTCCAGCGGCATCGTCGCGTTCGCCGTGTCGAGCAGACGGCATTGCGTCGACGCCGTCCCGCCCCGCTGCAGCCGCGCGCAGAACGGGATGCCCCAGCGCTGCTCCGCGGCGTTGCCGCCCGAGCCGAGCGGGAAATAGCGCTGCTGCGCGAGTTCGAGCCGCGCCTTGCCGCCGTCGCAGACGAGCTTGCTGCGCACCACCGGCACGCCGGGCTGGTCGAGGAAGCTGCGCATGGCCGCCGCGAAACGTGCGTCCTTGTCGCCGGCCTTCTGCAGTGCGGCGATGAGATCGTCCGAGGTCGCGCTCGCGAACGCATGATCGCGCATGTACTGACGCAGCCCCTCGCGGAACACGTTTTCGCCGAGCCATGCTTCGAACATGCCGAGCACGGCCGAGCCCTTGCCGTAGGTGAGGCTGTCGAATGCGCCCTCGATGTCGCCGTTGTCGCGGATCGGCTGGCGCACGCGGCGCGCGCTCGCGAGACTGTCGGCCGCCATCGCCTGCTGCGCGTCGACGATGTTCGCGAGATCGGCGCGATGCGCGGGGCGCAGCTGCTGCGTGATGCGGCCTTCCATCCAGCTCGCGAACGCTTCGTTGAGCCACAGATCGTCCCACCAGGGCATGGTCACCGTGTCGCCGAACCATTGATGCGCCAGTTCGTGCGCGTTGACCTCGAACGAGGCGCGGCGCAGCGATGTCGGCGTGTTGCGATCGAGCAGCAGCAGCGCCTCGCGGAAGATCACGAGTCCCGGATTCTCCATTGCCCCTGCACTGAAATCCGGCGCCGCCAGCAGGTCGAGCTTGCCGAAGGCATACGGGTAGCCGAAATAGTCTTCGAGCGCCGTCACGATCGCCGGCGTGGCCGCGAGCACCTCGGCGAGACGATGGCCTTCGCCCTGCGGCGCGACCGCGCGCAGCGGAACGGGCGACTTGCGCCAGGAGGTCGGCGCGATCGGCGCGCCTTCGACGATGTCCCAGGGTCCGACCGCCAGTGCGATCAGATAGGTCGGCAGCTTGGGCGTCGTGCGGAACGTGAGGCGGCGCCAGCCGTCGGCCAACGCTTCTTCGGCGACTTGCGCCGTGTTCGCGACGGCCTTGGCGCCCGCAGGCAGTTCGATGCTGAGGTCGAACGGCGTCTTGAAACGCGGTTCGTCGAAGCCCGGGAACGCGCGCCGCGCGCTGACCGGTTCCATCTGCGTGACGACGTAGGGCTTGCCGGCGCGCTGCGTGCGGAAGAGTCCCTCCAGCTGCGCGTTGTAGCGTGCGTGATACGCGATCTGCAGCACGAGTTCCTGCGCCGCGATGCGCTCGCCGAACTCCACGCGGATGGTGTCGTCGCCGCGTGTTGTCGCCAGGCGTGCCGGCCGCGAGCTTCCTTTCGCGTCACGCCATTCGATGCGATCGATGTCGAGCGCCTGCGCATGCAGCCAGACGTGATCGTCGGGCTGGTGCAGCGCAATCCGGATATCGGCCGTCGCACTGAAGCCGTCGGCCGCGGGGTCGATGCGGAAGCGCAGCGCGTAGTGCAGCGGTTCCGCCGTTTCGGGCAGCTTGCCGAGCGGCGGCGCCGTCGCGTCCGCCGCAGCGACGCTGCTCAGCAGCCAAAGCAACAGACCTGCCAGCCGAGATCCTGCGTTCATCGCCATCCTCCGCGCAATCGGCGGAGGCTAGCATCGGCAGCAGGCCTGTCACTAGCGCGGCGCGCGTGCCGCAGGGCATGCGGCACGCGCCGTCGCTCCGCCCCGTCAGTCGTGATCGGGAATGGTCACCTTGCCGCCGATATCGGCGTACTCGATGCTGCTGCGTCCGCCGGATTTGCTGCCGACGCGGAAATCGCCCTTGATGTCGTCGGCGTAGATCATGCCGCTGCTGTCGCTGCCGACTTCCGCGCTGCCGGCGATGTGGCGCAGCTTGATGTCGCCCGAACTGTCGCGGCCGACGCGCACGTTGCCGCCGACCTTGTCGATCTCGATATCGCCGGAACTGTCGTCCTCGACGATCACGTCCCGGCGCGCGCCGTCGATCTCGACGTCGCCCGAGCTGTCGCTCGCGATCGTCACGCCGCCCTGGGCTTCCTCGATGTCGATGTCGCCCGAGGTGTCGCGCACGCGCACGTCGCCGCGCGGATCGCGGATCTTGATGTCGCCTGAGCTGTCGGTGAGATCGATCGTGCCGGCGTCGGCGATCTCGATGTCGCCCGACGAATCGGCGAGTTCGAGTGCGAGCGCCTGCGGCATGCGCACTTCGAGATCGATATAGGCGTAGTTCGAACCGAACAGATTGAACGTCTTCTCGTCGGGCGCAGTGGTGTTGACGTCGAGCCGGCCGGCGCCGCCGCTATGTCGCAATTGCAGCTTCTCGAGCATCTCGGCGCTCGCGGCGCAGGCCTTGCCGCGGAACTCCACGCTCTGGAGACCGGCGACGCCGACGATGCGCAGATCGCCGGCCTGGGTCTGCAGTTTCAATTGTTTGACACCGGCCGCGGGCAGGTCGAGGTCACGCTTGGCCTGGAAGGCGCAGTCGTCGGCGAACGCGGTGCCGGCAAAAGCAACGAGAAAGGACGCGCAAAGAAGTCGTTTCATGGCTCGCTCACTGGAAGGGGACGGGGCATTGGATACGCCCGCACGAACCTCGGATGCAGGCGAGCGCCACAGGGTTTAATCGGTCCGGTTGGCGGAACCTTTTCAGCGCCATCCGGATGCGGAAACGAAACGCCGGGCGTGTTACCCCTGCCGCGGGAGGGTGTCCGGCGGTTTTCTCGCGCACGTCATTTCTTCCACGGTGACGCAATCGTACGAAGGTCCAGTAGGGGCTCGCGCGGCCGCATGACGGCCGTCGCCGCGATATACAGGATTCTCATTTGTTTGCATTTTCTGTGAGCCGTTTCCGATTCGGACGGTACAGAATCATTGCAGCGAGTCCCGTACGGCGGCTCGCGTGCAAGTCATCCGCCCGTCACCCTCCGGTCGACAAGGCGGTCGCCACGCAATTCGCACGACAACCGGGATCGGACGCGACACGCGCTCTCCGACGGAGGCGTTCGTCCCGAATCGACAATGAC
>CAMLSI010000004.1 GCA_946482585.1 uncultured Lysobacteraceae bacterium | reverse complement strand
TGACGCTGCCGCCTGCGGGCAGGTTCACCGTGTCGGCGATGTTGCCGCTGCCCGACGCGGTACACGTGCCGCCGCCCGCGCCGACGCAGGTCCAGGTGCAGGTCAGGCTGGCCGGGAACGTGTCGGCGACGGTCGCGCCGGTCGCGTTGCTCGGACCCGCGTTGCTCGAGGTGATCGTGTACGTGACGCTGCCTCCCGGTGTGGCCGACGTGACGCCGTCGGTCTTCGTGATCGACAGATCCGCACTCGCGCCGAGCGCGTCGACGTCGGTCGCGCTGTTGTTGCCCGGCACCGGATCGGTGACGCCGGCCGCGGCCGCCACGGTCGCGGTGTTGGTCAGCGATCCGGTCGCGCTCGCGGAGATCGCGCAGGACGCCGTGTAGGTCACGCTGCCGCCGCTCGGCAGGTTCACCGTGTCGGCGACGTTGCCGCTGCCCGACGCGGTACACGTGCCGCCGCCCGATCCGACGCAGGTCCAGGTGCAGGTCAGGCTCGCCGGGAACGTGTCGTTCACGGTGCTGCCCGGTGCCGCGCTCGGCCCCGCGTTGCTCGCGGTGATCGTGTACGTGACGCTGCCGCCCGGCGTGGCCGAGGTCACGCCGTCGGTCTTCGTGATCGACAGGTCCGCACTCGCGGCGAGCGTGTCGGTGTCGGTCGCCGAGTTGTTGCCGGGCGTCGGGTCGGTCACGCCGGCCGGTGCCGCGACGGTGGCCGTGTTGCTCAGCGATCCGCTCGCGCTGCCGGCGATCGTGCACGACGCGGTGTGCGTGACGCTGCCGCCTGCGGGCAGGTTCACCGTGTCGGCGATGTTGCCGCTGCCCGATGCGGTACACGTGCCGCCGCCCGCGCCGACGCAGGTCCAGGTGCAGGTTTCGACCGCCGGGAACGTATCGGCGACGGTCGCGCCGGTGGCCGCATCGGGACCGGCATTGCTGGCCGTGATCGTGTAGGTGACGCTGCCGCCCGCCGTCGCGGTCGTGACGCCGTCGGTCTTCGTGATGCTCGCATCGGCCGACTGTGCGCGGCAGGCGGTCACGCTGACGTCGTCGATGGCGAGGCCTCCGAAGTTGACGGTCGTGTCGCTGTCGAGGTGGAAACGCAGTTCAGTATTGAGACCCGCGAGGCTGTCGGCGCGGCGCGAGAACACGCCCCAGCCGTAGCTGCCGCCGATGTTGTTCTGCGGGTTGCCGGTACCCGCCGAGGCACTGATCGGTGTCGGGTCGAGCCATTCGTACAGACGCACCGGTGTTGCGCCGCCGGCCTGCTGGAAGTCGACGAAGAAATGGTCGAAGTTCGCCGTCTCGACCTGATGGCGCTGCGCCCAGGTCACGACGATCGGCGGAACCAGGCCGGCGAGGTTGATGTTGGGCGACAGGAGATCCTGGTTCGACGATGCGTTGTAGGTGTTATCGAGATCGGTCTTCCAGCAGTTGACGCCGCTGTTGCAGGTGTTGAACGCGGCGACCGGATTGGCCGTCGTGGTCGCCACGGTCGCGGGCAGTCCGAGTTCCCACTCGTCCTGCGCGCCCGTATGCGTGAAGCCGGCGGCGCCGGACTCGAAGTCGGTCGTGAAGACGTTCGTCTGCGCGAAGCCCGGCGGGCAGGCCGGCGGCGGCGGCGCTTCGCAGATGCGCAGCGCCCACGAGTTCAGCGTGCCGCCGTTGGCACCGGCCGTGTCGTCGTACAGGTCCAGCGTCCAGGTGCCGCCGGCATTCTCGCCGTCGAACGACGCGAGGCGGAACGCGCCCGAGGTGCTGGCCGTACCTGCGGTGGAGTTGTTCTCGGGCTTGTACTGCAGGCCGCGGAACGCGGTGTACCCCGGCGGAATGCCGGCCTCGTCGTCGAACACCGTGTCCATCTGCTGCTGGCCGCCGACGGCGGCGGCGCCGATGTCGGCGAACAGACCGTTGTTGTTGCCGGCCGGCGAGCGCAGATGCGCGTCGATGTCCTGCATCAGCGCATGGTTGAGATTGAGGATGACGTCGACGTCGGCGATCACCGGATTGCCCGGTACCGTAATCGTCGAGCTGACCAGTCCGGTGCCGGGGCCGATGGTCCTGGGCACGTCGGTGCTCGTGTAGGTCGTGCAGTTGACGCCTTCGTCAGTCGCCGGATGCACGCTGACACTGAGGTGATACGTGGAGGTCGGTCCGCCGACCGCGGCGCTCGCGGAATCGATGAACGCGAAGTAGGTGCCGGCTTCCTTGACCGTGATGAACATCGCTTCGGAGGGGATGTTCGGATTCGGCGACACGTCGCCGGTGCCGGCATCGTCGACCGGAAGAATCTGGTTGGCGGCGTCGCCGAACAGGGCGAAGCCGAGGCGGCCGTTCCAGACCACGCCGTCGCGCTCGGGGTCGAGGTCCAGCGACAGATATACGGTGTCGCCGGCATTGAGCGCGAGGCTGAACCAGTCCTGCTCGGTCGCGGCAGCCGGGTTGCGCGTGCCGCTGACCCAGCCGTTGGCCGGTAGCGGATTGGCCGTGGCCGGCGTGTCGTTGCTTTCCACTTCCGGCGTCGGCGCGCCCGACTGGATGCGGAAATGCAGCTCATAGCTGCGCTCCGAGGTCGTGCCGGCGGTGAAGTCGTTGACCCGGAGATAGTACGTCCCGGTCGTCGGTATCGTCGTGCCGGCGATCGAGGAGGACAGGGCCGCAAACGTGCCGTTGTCGTCGTCGAACTCCAGCACCGTCGTGCCGTCGCTGGCGAGCAGCGTGAGCTGGCTGTCGGTGCTGCTGCCGGCAGAGGCCGAGGTCATCGTCGCCGCATAGACGCGGTCGCCGGCGTTGGCCTGGAACGAGTAGAAGTCGATGTCGCCGTTCGGGAACAGGGGCGCGCGAATCACGGTGTTGGTGCCGGCGATCGGCGTGGCCGTGGCGGTCGTGCCGTTGGGTTCGGTTTCACCGCTGTAGCCCTGGCCGTGCGGGACCGGCGCGTAGCGCGACGCGGGCGGCGGTGCCGCTGACGGCGCGCGCGCCGGCACGGCGCCCTTGACCGGTTCGTCACCGGGCTGGACCGTGTCGAACCGGACCTCGCCGTTCAGCGCCTTTGGCGCGAGCCGCGCGAGTTCGGTCTGAGATTTGCCCGCCGCCGTGACCGGTCCGATACCGGCGCAGAGCACCAGCACCATCGCGGCGCCGGCCTGCGCTACCGCCCTAGCCAATCGATTCACGACAATTCCCCTTGTCTGCTTGTAGACATTCCCGGAGTGTCGATTCGAGGCCGGCGAGGTATCGCCGTTTCCGGACCGACCACCCATGCGCGTTGCAGTCGCCGCACGCTCCCCGCGGATCGGCTTCCGTTCGCGGACGTTAGATTTTCGCGGGCGACCTGTCGAGCGCGAATTTGTGAAGACTGCCTTCGCCGCCGGCGGCCCTTCCGAACTCGCGCGAGCCGGGTGTTCGACCCTCGATTTCATGACGGCAAGCGCGAAACCGGGGAAGGTCCTGTCAGGTATCCGACCGGTGCTGCCGGCAACCTCGCGGACGGCGGTTCAAATCAGTGCGTCGACCGCCCGAGCATCACGTTCCTCGAGCGCGAACGCGAACACGTCGAGCCCGTCGCGCAAGTGCCGCAGCGAGGTCGTTCCGGTCAGCGGCACGACCTCGCGCTGCATCAGATAGCGGAACAGGATCTGCGCCGGCGTGCGTTCGTAGGCCGCCGCGAGCGCGAGCACCGTCGCGCTGCCGAGCAGGTGCGGATTCGCGCTGAGCGTCCAGAAGCTCTGGTAGATCAGCGCATGCGCGCGGCAGAAGGCACGGACCTCGGCGTCGTACCCGGTCTCGGCGTAGAAGCGGTTCTGCACGATCGCGGGCTTGATGCGCGCCTGGTCCCAGAGCATTTCGAGCTGCGCCGGGTCGTAGCAGTTGCTGATGCCGATGAGGGAGACCAGGCCTGCGTCGACCAGCGCTTCCATGGCCAGCCAGACCGCGCGCAGGTCGGTGCGGCTGCGCAGCGGCGAATGCAGCAACAGCGCGTCGATGCGCTCGCTGCCGAAATGGCGCTGCGACACCGCGAACGACTGCGCGACTTGAGTCGCGAGCGGCGCGGCCGGATCGTAGGGCACGCGTGCCGGGTCCTGACCCGACAGCGGCGTGAACTTGGTCTGCAGATACACGTCGTCGCGCAGCCGCTGCGAAGCGGCCACGCCGGCGCCGGCGCCGGCTTCGTCGTAGTGCTTGGGCTGGCACGCGGTGTCGATACCGTCAAAGCCGTGATGCAGCGCGGTTTCGACCCAATAGGCCGTGCGCTCCTTCTTCCACGCCGTGCCGTAGAGCAGGCGCGGCATGCGCACGCCGTCGCGCGTGACGAGGTGGCGCGCGTCGGGCGGCAGCGTGGCGGGCGCGCTCATGCGTTCACTCGTAGCCGTCGACGAAGATCGTGTCGGCCACGACGGTCGTGCGCGCACACTGATAGGTCTCGCCGATGCGCGCGCCGGTGTCGAGCACCTGGAAGTCCGTGACCATGACGTCGGTCGCGCCCGCGGTCTGATCGAACTCGCGCGAGTCGATGCCGAGTTCGGCCCAGGTATGCGTGGTGTAGCGATCGCTTTCGGCGGTCAGGGCGACGTTGCCGCCGTCCGCGAGCACGATGCCGTAGCGCTGCATCGTGCGCAGGATCACCTGCGCCGCGGGCGAATAGTTCGCCATCGGAAAATCGGCGCGCAGACGCAGGCGGGCGCCGTAGGGGACAGTGCCGGACGGTCCCGACGGTCCGCCCGCGTGCGTCGCGGGACGCACGTAGAGCTTGCCCTCGTCGCCACCGAGCGATGCGTCGGTGGCCATGCGCGGGTTCGGCAGGATGAAGCGGATCGCGTGGCCGAGATCGCCGCTGGCATTGGGTTGCATCGCGGCGAAGACTTCGTCCGCGTTGAACAGCAGCGGCGCGATCGGAAAGCCGGCCGCATCGCCGCTGGTGCAGTGCTCGCCGCGGCCCTGGCCCGGATAGACCGCCTTCAGGTGCCACTTCACGAGGCATTGCGCTTCGAGCGCGTTCGCGCCGCTCGCGGTCACGTGATAGGCCTCGTACAAGGTGTCGCCCTGGACGACGAGCAGATGACAGTCTTCGCTGTCGTTGGCGCAGGTCAGGCCGTTCGTACCCTCGATCGCCGCGTTGGCCGGCACCGGCATCGACGAGCCGAGCGGTTCGCAATCGGGCGAGTAGTAGTCGTCGTACGGATAGTCGACGATGGTGCGCGTCGGACTGCCGGCGGCGGCACGCACGACATTCATGCCGAAATCGATCTGCATGCGGCCGAAGCCGAAACCGCCGAGCCCGTTCAGGGTCGAGATCATGCTGGCCGATTGCGCATGCGCCGGCGCGGTCGAGATGTTGCGGTTCCAGACCGCGCCCGGCGGAAAGCGCGGCAGCGGTTCGGCGGCGGCGGTCGTGGCCGCGGCGGCCAACAACGTACAGATGAGCGGGTGTTTCATGGGACGTTCCTCGCGGAGTCGGGGAGAGATTACTGCGTCGGCTGCAGGCCGTCGGCGAAAATGCGCTCGGAATACAGGCGCAGCACACGGGCGTTGGCGGCCTGTTCGGCGATGTAGACCCAGCCGGCGTCGTCTTCGCCGAACGTGGTCAGCGGCCGGTTGTTGTTGAACAGCGCCTGCGGCGTCGCGGTCGCGCCGGTGCCGCTGGCCCAGATCCCGCCGCTGCAGTAGTCGCCATACAGATAGGTGCCGCGCAGCATCGCGACCGGGCCGTTGAAGACGAAGCCGCCGACCGCCGCACAACCCAGGGTAGACGTCTGGACCGCGATGAACGGCGCGTGCTGGGCCGGCAGCGAGCAATTGACCTGCTGCGTGCCGGAATAGCAGTACCAGCCGAAGTTGAGTCCGCTCGCGCCGGCCGGTGCGCGATTGATTTCCTCGAACGCGCCGCCGTTGCCGCCGACATCGGCGATCCACAGCTCGCCGCTGCGCCGGTCGAAGCTCATGCGCCACGGATTGCGCAGCCCGTAGTGCCAGATTTCGTCGCGAGTGCCGGCGCCCGGCGCATCGCCGGCAAAAGGATTGCCGGGCGGTATCGCGTAGGGCAGGTTGCGCACGTCGATGCGCAGGATCTTTCCGCGCAGGGACGACAGCTGCTGCGCCGGCGCGCCGCCGCCGGCCGCGTCGCCGACGCTGATGTAGAGCATGCCGTCGGGGCCGAACCTCAGATCGCCGCCGTTGTGCTGGCCGCTGCCGTCGCCGATGGTCATGACCGCGACGCGGCTGGCCGGATCGGCCACGTCGCTGCCGGGCGGAACCCGGTGTCGCAGAATCACATTGTTGCGTTGTGGATCAGTGTGCAGGGTGAATACATGGCCGGTCGCCGCGAAATCCGGTGCGAAAGCCAGGCCCAGCAGTCCGCATTCGCCGCTGCAACCGCCGGTGCTGACGAGCGCGCCGAGATCGAGCAGCGGCGCGGGCAGAACGGCGCCGTTGCGGATCACGCGCACGCGGCCGCCGATTTCCGCGGCGAACAGGCGGCCGGAACCGTCGCCGGCCGCGGCCAGCGCGACCGGCCGGTCGAGTCCGGTCGCATAAGTCTGCAGCGAGAAATCCGGGGGGATCGCCGCGCCGGCCGACGTCGCCGCAATGAGCGCGACCGTGCGGAAGAAATGCCGCGCGCACCTCATGGCGACACCGCCTGGAAGGCGTCGGCGAAGAGGCGATCGCCATCGAGGCCGATCCCGTGCAGCGGCAGCGGCGCGAGCGGTTCGGACGAATCCGAGGCGATGCCGAGCGTGCCGCTGCGATAGCCGTACGCGGCCGGCGCGAAGCGCACCGGCTGCGTGCAGCTCGCGCCGACGGCGAGCGTCGCTTGGCAGCCGCCCGGCACCAGGCCAAATTCCGGCGCGCCCGCGAGCCCGAACGCGATGCCAGTCAACGTCGCCGTGCCGCGATTGGTCAGCGTGACCGTCAGCGTCGGTGCCGTGCCGATTGCCGTATTGCCAAAATCCAGTTGTGTGCCATCGACGACGGCGAGCCCGCGTGCCGGCGGCGTGATGCCGATGTCGATGCGCAGCACGCCGCCGGCGTCGGCGAGCCAGGGACCGCCCGGTTGTACGGTCAGGGTCTGGTCGGCGCCGGCCGTCGTGCGCGTCACCTGGAAGCTCGCGTACGGTGCGAGGCCGGTGACGAGGTGCTGCGTCGTGCCGATCGGCGTGCGTAGCGCGAAACAGCCGTAGACGGGACTGACGTCGCGTGCGAACCAGACGCTGTTCGTGCCGACGATCGCACCGTCGAACGCGCCGGCCGGCGTCGGGCAGTTCGCCGCGGTTTCCGAGGCGGCGACGGCCGCGGGATCCGGCGCGGTGGTGCCCGTGGCTCCCTGCAGCACATGCAGGAAGCGCGTCTGCAGCGGCGCACCGTCGGCCTCCACGCGCAGGCGCGTCGCGAATTTCTGCGGGCCGCCGGCAATGCTGCGTTCCTGGATGAAGCTGTCCTCGTCGCCCAGTGCCCAGCCGTTGACGCTGGGCGACATGATCGGATCGTCGGTCACGATCGCAAGGGTCTTTGCGGCGGGCAGCAGACTCGCCACGTGCAGGCGCTGGCCGCCGGGCGTGACCGAGGTCACGCGGTTGCCGGCGATCTGCGGCACGGCGGGCAACTGATCGGGCAGGTTGAGCCAGAAGCGCTTGGCGCGCTGCGCCGTGGCCGATTGCACGCGGTCGTAGACGATGACGTGATCGGGTTTGAGCCAGAGCGCCGCGCGGCTCACGTGCTGCACGTCCAGCGCGCGCTGTGCGGCCGGGGTCGCATCGCCGGGTTCGTAGTAGGCGTTGTACAGATTCGTCGCATCGCCGCTCGCGAAGCTGTAGCGCGTCGTCTCGCTGCGCGCGAGCACCCGGGGATCGGCTGCGCTGCGCGCCTGCGGCATCTGCGCGCCGCGACGCAGGCGATTGCCGAGATAGCTTTCGGGATCGACCGACGCGCCGAGCACGTTCTGCACGGTGACGCCGTTCTTGTAGTCGGTCGCGCCGCCGTCGTTGCCGTAGCCGATCGTGGCCTTGGTCAGCCATTCGCCGTTGCGATAGAACTCGAACAGGTTGCCGTCGCCGTGCTGGTGGTCGACGGCGTTGTAGCTCAGCCGGTAGTTGAACCAGCGCGCGTCCGCGCCCCAGTCGGTGCGCGAGAGCAGGCGGCCCATGCCCTCGGACCAGAACGACAGCGCGAGCGACGGCCGCGGATCGGGCGCGTTCGCCGCGCTGCCCGGCGCCGCAGGATCGAACAGCAGGAAATACATGAGGCTCGACAGCACGTCGCCGCTGCTGCCGTTGGCGCGCGTGCGCGACGCGAAACCGGCCGCACCGTCGGGCGGCATGTGGCGCTGCACCCAGCGCACGAGATTCGCCGTCTCCGTGTCGCCGACACGCATCGCATGCAGGCCGACCGGACCGAGGATGTCGATGGGGTCGTTCTGGTAGTAGTGCTCGCCGTCGCCGTACCACGCCGGTTTGTGGACCGTGCCGAACGGACTGGCCGCGGTGCGCGGACTCTGCGAATGCACGAGTCCATAGGCGATCGCGCGATAGAACGGATTCGTGGCCAGGCCGGCGACCTGCGCGCCCCACTGGTTCTGGCCGGCGAGATCGGCGTAGCCCGCGGTTTGGAGTCCGTAGAGGAATTGCGCCGGAATGCCGATCGACGTGGGCGCGTATTCCATGCCTTCCTGCGGCAGGCCGCCACGGCTGTCGTGGCGCAGCAGATAGTCCTGCACGAACAGCCAGCCCTGCAGCACGTCGCGGCGCAGGTTGCGCAGCGCGCCGGGCGACGCGTCGAGCGGCGCGACCACGGCCTGACCGTTCGCATTCAGGCGCAGATAGCTGGCGGGCGTCTGTGCGTCGGGCACGTCGTCGGCCGCATCGATCGCGATCGCGCGCAGGCCGATGTTGCGCATGTGGCCTGCGAAGTAATTGTTGCCGGCGAAGCGCAGACGATGCCGGCGCAGGTCGGTGGAAAGACGCAGCAGCGGTTCGCCGATGGTGCCGACCGGCAGGCTGAATTCCGGCGGGTTGTTGTACGGATTCGGATAGGCTTCGAGGCTCAGTCGCGACCAGATCAGGAATACGCGGCGCAAGGTGGCCTTGTCCTGCGCGGTGAGCACGGGCTGTCCCGACGCGGTGGTCGCGCCCTGCAGCCAGTCCGCCGCCAGCGGGAATGCCGCGCCGGTCCAGCGCGAGCGGTCCGACACGCTGAAGGACAGCGAACAGAAACTGCCCTGCTGCGTCGGCGGCGACGCGCGCATGCAGGCGTCGACGCGGTCGATCACGTGCATGAGCAAGAG
This sequence comes from uncultured Lysobacteraceae bacterium, assembly GCA_946482585.1. The sequence continues at coordinate 27,288 of CAMLSI010000004.1, read as the reverse complement.
GCGTCCGCGCTGCGCCCACTGCGCGCGCGCGGCCGCATCCGGATCGACGAGGCTCATGAACGCGAACAGCGCGGCATATTCCTCGGTATTGACCGGGCTCCAGGTCGATCCGCCGTTGTCCTCGTCCGGAATCTCGCCGCTGTCCATGGCCTGCGCCGAGGATTGCGCGAGCTGGCGCAGGCCATTGGCATAGACCGGATTGCCGTTCGCGGCCCACTGCCGCAACGAGGGCAGGTCGGCGGCGGTGATCCACAGGCGCGGATGCGTCGTCAAAGGTTCGGTTTGTCCCCTGCCGGCCGTTAGCACGCCGAACGCCAGCATCAACACACAGCCCAGCACGCGTTTCATGAAAGCTCCCTCAGGACGGAATCGACGCTCGCGGTTGCGTCGCCGCGATGCGGCGTCCGCCATCGGACCGACCGGCGGTCGTATCCGCCGCGTGAGCGGTCCCACTGCCGTTGGTCTGCCGCAGCGGGCCGACGGACGGCAGCGCGCCGCGGCGGCGAGGGCACATGGCTTGCAGCGCAAGCGCGGTTCTGGTCGATGAGGTAAGGCAGGATGGACGACGATTTCCTGGCGCTGCTCGAGCGCTGCCGCAACGGCGAGGCGCACGCGCAGCACGCGCTGGCCGTGCTGGTCTATGCGGATCTCAAGCACATCGCGCGGCGTCATATGAACCGCAGCCGCTGGATCAACACGCTGGACACGACTTCGCTGCTGCACGAGTCCTACCTGCGACTGGGCAATGCCTCGGACCTGCCGCTCGCCTCGCGCGCGCATCTGTTGAACGTCGCCTCGCGCGCGATGCGCCGCGTGGTCTGCGATCATGCGCGGCGTCGTCTGCGTCAGCAGGAACAGCTGCCGATGGCGCCCGACGACGATGCCGCGCTGCTCGCCGAGGCGCGCCGCATCGCGGCGCTCGATGACGCGCTGCGCGATCTCGCGCGCGTCGAGCCGCGACAGGCGAGCGTGGTTGAATGCCGTTTCTTCACCGGTCTGTCGCTGAGCGAAACCGCGCTCGCGCTCGACGTTTCCGAGCGCACCGTGGAACGGGACTGGGCCGACGCGCGGCGCTGGCTCGCGTCGCAGCTCGAGGCGGCCTGAGTGTTCGCATGAGTGCCTCGTTCCTCGTCACGGGCGGCGCACTCGCCGGCGCGCTCGCTGCCGATCTCGTCGCGACGCAGGAACTGCCGCCGCTGGCCGCGGGCGAGCGGCTCGGACCTTTCGTGCTGGTCGGCGAGATCGGTCGCGGAGGGCATGGCGTGGTCTGGCGCGCCGAACGCGACGATCGCGCGTTCGCCCAGACCGTCGCGATCAAGATCGTCAAAGCCGGTGCCGGCCTGCGCGCGCGCTTCCTGCGCGAACGCGCCGTGCTCGGTCAGCTGCGGCACGCACACATCGCGCGCATCGTCGACGCAGGCGAACGCGCGGACGGACTGCTCTGGTTTGCGATGGAACATGTGACGGGCGAGCCCGCGGAGCGCCATTTCGCCGCGCTGCACGACTGGCGCGCCGGCCTGGCCGTACTCATTGCAGTGGCGCAGGCGGTGGAACACGCGCATCGCCATCTGGTCGTCCATGGCGACCTGACACCGGGCAACCTGCTCGTCGCCGCCGACGGTACGCCGCGATTGCTGGACTTCGGCATCGCCCGTCGCCTGGACGATGCGGAGTCGGGCGGCGACGTGCTGTTCACGCCGGGCTTCGCGAGTCCGGAACAGCGCGCGGGCCAGGCGCTGACGACGGCCTCGGACATCTATCAGCTCGGCCTGCTCGTGCGGCGCTGGCTGCTGCAAGCGCGCGGAACGCCGCCGCCGCGCTGGGCTCGACGACTGCTCCAACGCGTGGTCGCGCGGGCGACGGCCGAGGAGCCGGTGCAACGCCATGCGCAGCTCGGCGATCTCCGCGAAGATCTGGAACGGATACGCGCCGCGCGCGCGCCGCGACATGTGCCGGCGGCACGCGCGTCGCGGCTCGCGCTGTTCCTGCGCCGGCATCGCCGCGCGGCAGCGCTCGCGCTCGTACTGCTCGCGCTGTCGGGCGTGATCGCCGCACAGCAGTGGGCGCACTACTGCTATGCGCGCGAACGTCTGGTGCAGGAGGCGCGCAGTTCGCGCGAAGTGAGCGCCTTCATGGGCAGCCTGTTCCGTGCCGCGAATCCGAACGAGAACGGCGGCCGTCGCGTGGACGCCGAGGAAATCCTGCGCCGCGGCGCGGAGCGCATCGCCCAGGATCTGTCCGGTCAGCCGCGCCTGAAAGCGGACCTGTCGCTGGCCATGGCCGAAGCCTATCTGCAGCTGGGCCGGACCGAAGCGGCCGAATCGCTGGTGCAGCAGGCGCTGTCGCTGCGCCGCGACGGCGATGCGGTGGCGCTCGCACGCACGCTGGAAGTCCAGGCCCTGTTGCGCCATCGCCAGGGCCGCTTTGCCGAAGCGCTGCAGGCGGCCGAGGCGGGTATCGCCGCGAGCGCGCAGAGCGACGATGCGCTGCTGCGTGCCGATCTCGGCAGCCGCCGCGGCAATGCGCTCAAGGCGCTCGGTCGTCTCGACGACGCGATGGCGGAGTTCGATGCATCCATCGCGCTGGCCCGGGAGGCCGGCGGCGAAACCGATACGCTGGCTCGCCTGTACAACAACCGCGGTCTGGCCACGATGCAGGTCAGACGCCTGCCGGCCGCGCGCGAGGATTTCGAGCGCGCGCTGGACATCTACGCGCGCCGCTACGGCGAGGACCATCCGCTATGGAGCGGTGCCGCCTCGAACCTGAGCTGGGTGCTCGGCGAGCTCAAGGAATTCGACGCGGCGATCGTGCTGATCCGGCGCAGATTGCGCATTTCGGAAAAACTATACGGCGAGCAGAGCGCCGAATTCGCCAACGACCTGAACGTGCTCGGCGGCATCTTCGCGGACCGGGCGCTCCATGCCGAAGCCGTCGCCGAGTTCGAGCGCTCGGCGATGATCTGGCGCCGCGCGCTCGGGCCCGATCACCCGGCGCCGCTGCATCCGCTGCACAACCTCGGCCGGCAGCGCCTGCTGCTCGGCGAGGCCCAGGCCGCTGCCGACCTGCTGGCCGAGGTCGAGAAGCAGCGGATGCGTCTGATCGGCGCCGCGCACGCGGACACGGCCGAGGTGCAGCTGGACCTCGGCGACGCGTTGCGCGCGCTCGGCCGCGAGAGCGACGCGCATGCCGCGTACGCGCGCGCGCTCCTCGCGTTCGCGGCCATCGCGCAGACTCCGCCGGAACGGCTGGCCGAACTGCGCTCGCGGCTGGCGGCGACGGAGCCGCCGCCGGCCGTGCGCTGATTCAGACCGGCGTCGGATTGCGATACGCGAACGCGGCCTGGTGCCAGTACGGATACGGCTTCGTCGTCGCACTCGCGGCGTCGAGTTTCGCGACCTGTTCCGGCGTGAGATTCCAGCCGACCGCGCCGAGGTTCTGCCTCAGCTGTTCCTCGTTGCGCGCGCCGATCACGACGGTGCTCACGGTCGGACGCTGCAGCAGCCAGTTCAGCGCGATCTGCGCCACGGTCTTGCCGGTTTCCGCGGCGACGTCGTCGAGTGCGTCGACGACGTTGTACAAATACTCATTGTCTACCGGCGGGCCGTAGTCGGCGGTCGCGTGCAGGCGGCTGGTCTCCGGCAGCGGCGCCCCGCGGCGCAGCTTGCCGGTCAGGCGGCCCCAGCCCAGCGGGCTCCAGACCACCGCGCCGACGCCCTGATCGGCCGCGAGCGGCATCAGCTCCCATTCGTAGTCGCGGCCGGTCAGCGAGTAGTAGGCCTGGTGCGCGACGTAGCGCGACCAGCCGTGGCGATCGGCGAGCGCGAGCGATTTCATCAGGTGCCAGCCGCTGAAGTTCGACACGCCGAGATAGCGCAGCTTGCCGGCGCGCACGAGATCGTCGAGCGTGGACAGGGTTTCCTCCAGCGGTGTGCGCGCATCGAAGCCGTGCAGCTGGAACAGATCGATGTAGTCGGTGCCGAGCCGCTTCAGCGAACCGTCGATCGCGCGGATCAGGTGATGGCGCGACGAACCGACTTCGTTCTCGCCGTCGCCGAAGCGGAACGTCGCTTTCGTGGAAAGGATCAGCTGGTCGCGCGGACGACCCTTGATCGCCTCGCCGAGTATCGATTCGGCCGCGCCTTTGGAATAGATGTCGGCACTGTCGAACATCGTCAGGCCGGCCTCGAGGCAGATGTCGACGAGACGCCGCGCCTGCGCGACGTCGGTCGAGCCCCAGGCGCTGAACAGCGCGCCCTCGCCGCCGAAAGTGCCCGTGCCGAAGCTCAGGGCGGGAACGCGGAAGCCGGAGCGGCCGAGATAGCGGTATTCCATGGTGAAACCTCCAGAGCGGGACGAAAAGCCACGCGGCGCGATGAAGCGTCGCCGCGGGCGATCGAGCTGGGGCCGGCCCGCGGCGAATCACTGCGACTTTGGTCGTGTCGCGCGGCTCGGCACGACCCCGGTGTTTCAGGCGGCCTCGCGCCGATCGTCCTCGTCGGCGGTCGCAGCGGCGATCTCGATCGCGCGTTGCGCGCGCGACAGGCTGCCGAGGCTCAGCGCGTCGACGAATCCGGCCGCGAACGCGCCGCGCTCCCGGCGCCAGCGCCGATGGAGCAGCGCCATCGCGAACAGCGCGACGAGCCCGAGACCGAGCCAGACCGCCATGCCGAGCGTCTGCCACAGATCGATACCGGCCGCGGCCAGCCCCAGCGTCTGCAGCAGCGCGAGCGCGATCAGCGGCGAAGCGACGACATAGGACTGCAGCAACACGGTGCGCAGGCGGACTGCGCGCTGCAGCCGTGCGCGCCACGAACCGGCTGCGTCGTCACGGGGCCGCGCGAGCGCATCGAACTGCAGGATCGCGCCGATCAGCCAGCCCACCGCGATCAGATGCTGGAACACGCCCGGAATCAGCGCCGCCGCGTCGCCGCCGTGCAGCGCGTTGAACGTGCCGCTGAGCAGGAGCGCCGCCGTGATCAGCGCGATGCCGAGATCGACGCGACGGCGCGCTGCGATCCGCGCCTGTTCGAGCGCCGGAGCGGATGCCGCGGCCGCGTGACGGCGCACGGCGGCGCGGCCGTCGTCGTCGGCGAGTTCGCGTTCGAAATCGAGCTGGCGATCGAGATGGTCGCGCGTGCGCAGCCAGTCGGTGCCGGCGGCTTCGTCGGCGAAACGGCGCAGCGCCGCGGAGTCGGGCCGCAGCCGCGCGATCCCGCGCAGGATGCCCGCGATCAGCGGCACCAGCACGACGCCGAGTCCGACGTTGACCGCGGTCACGCTGAACGGCAGCCGGTCCAGCAGGTCCACGCCGGACACGGTCTTCACGACGATGAAGACCAGCGGCAGCCAGAGCAGCACGGACAGCTGCGCGATGACGCGCGCCATCTGCAGCCGGCGCGCGCGCAGCACGTCGTATTCGGCGCGCAGTTGCGTCAGCGTGCTGCCGAAATCCAGTCGGCGCAGGGTCTGCCATTCGCGCCAGTCGACGACGCCCTGCGCGAGCGCGACGAGCGCGAACGGCAGTGCGAACAGCAGGTAGGGCAGGTCGGCGACGTGCGCGGCCATGAAGGCGACGAAGGCGGCGAACACGCCGCCGCCGATGCAGAGCGCGCGCAGGCGGCGGTTGCGCTGGCGCGCGAGTGCGGTCACGGTCTGGGCCGTCAGGCGCCGGCGCACGGCGTCGACGTCGAGTTCGAGCTGCGCATCGATGTCGCGGCTCTGCGCCGACCAGCGCTGCTTCAGGCGGTCGAGATCGAGCGTGGTCATACGGAGTCCTCCGCAGCGGCGTAGTCGCGCTGCAATTTCTGCTTGATGCGGTTGATGCGCGTGGCGACGTTGGTCGGACTCAGTCCGAGCATCGTGGCGGTTTCTTCCTGCGAATAGCCTTCGAGGTAGAGCAGGATCAGCGCGCGGTTGACGTCGTCGAGCCGCGCGATGAGCTGATGCAGCGCGCGCAGGTCGTCGCCCTCGGCGTCGAGCACGCGGTCCGCGGCGGCGAGGTCCATGCCGAAATCCTCGAGCGGCAGCGCATCGCGGATGCGCCGGCTCTCGCCGCGGAAGAACGAGATCGCGACGTTGATCGCGATGCGCTGCATCCAGGCCGAGAACGCCTGCGTGCGATCGAAGCGCGGCCACGCGCGCCAGAGTTCCATGGTGATGTCCTGGATCAGGTCACCGCGGTCTTCGCGCCGGCTGCAGTAGGCATTGGCCACCTTGTAGAGGATGGCCCTGTGCTGCCGTAGCTCGGCGAGAAACGCGTCGTCGCTGGGTCGTGCGCTCATGCGGGGCGGGGAATGCAGCGGAGCCGGGCTGGCTCCGGCTAGCTTATTCGCCGGGACGAGGAGAAATGTCACGGCACGGCCTCCGCCGCCGCCGGCGCGACGGCGCGCGTGCGCCGACGGCCGCCGAGCAACGCGCCGAGCCAGCGGCCGCGCACGCCGACGTGGTACGTCGCCAGCAGCAATACGAGGCACACGCCGAGCAGCAGCGGATATTCGACCCACCACGGTGCCTGCACTTGCGTCGCGACGACCTGCAGCGCCATCAGCACGGGCAGATGCATCAGGTAGATCCAGTACGAGGCATCGGCGACATAGCGCGTGCGGGCGTCGTAGGCGCCGGCATGGCGCAGCGCCGCGCCGGTCGCGGCGAGCGTGAGGCACCAGCCCGCGGCCGCATAGCAAAGCGCATAGGCGAGCCAGGCCGCATCCTGCGTCACCGTGACGAGCTGCGGACGCAGTCCGGCGCGATAGAGGCAGAACGCGATCAGTGCCAGACCGGCGAGCAGATGTTTCGGCCAATCGCGCGCGAGCCGCGGCAGCAGATCGTCGGCGCGCCGCAGCTGCCAGCCGGCGACGAACGCGAGACCGAAGCCGACCGTTGCCGCGAGATTCGGATACAGCGACCGGTCCGGCGTCGGCACGCCGAACCATGGCATCCAGTCCGCGTGCCGCCAGAGCAGCAGCGCGAGCGGCACACCGAACAGGCCGGCGAGGGCGGGCCGCGCGAGCGCCCGCAGCAGCGAACGCGCCGCGCGACCGAGCCGGTCCTCGCGGTCGGTGCGCGCGAGAAGCGCGCGTCCCGCCAGCGCCACGGCGTAGAACAGCGCGAGCACGTAGAGAAACCACAGATGCGTCAGCGGAAAATCGTCGGGCGTGAAGCGCGGTCCCGGCGGCGATTCGGCCGGCAGCGCGCCGCCGTTCCTGATCGCGACCGCCGCGACGACGGCGGCGACGATGCCAGTCATCACGATCGGCCAGAACATCGCGAGCGGCAGCACGATGCGGCGCAGCCGGTCGCGCGCGAACGCGGCTGTGCCGAGCCGCTCGACGTTCGCCGCGGCGAAGAACCCGGCGAGCAGGAAGAAGATCGGCATGCGGCAGCAATGCACGAGATAGAACAGCAGCGACAGCGTGTCGCTCGTCGAGTCCGTGACGATCCAGAAGCGTTCGGCGCCGGGCAGGTACGACAGCGCGCCGTGGAGCGCGAGGCCGGCGAGCAGCGCGCCGGCGCGCAGCGCATCGAGAGCGTGCAGGCGCGCGCCGGCCGCCGCGGCCGGTAGTGAGGTCGGGTTCATAGGAAAGGTCCGCTTGGGTGGGGCGAGCGCGAGGCTCGAATCACCTATTCGTCGCGGCGGACCGATTCGTCACGGCGTGCACACGCCGATCGCGAGGACGCCGGCTCAGTCGCGCAGGGCGCCGATCGCGGCGCGCTCGCGATCCGCGGCGGCGGTGCGCGCTTCGGCTTCGCTGCCGACGAAGAATTCGCGCGCGTAGGCTTGCCCGTGGAAATCGGCGGTGAAGCGCCAGTATCCGCGCAGCGCGTCGGCCGGCAGCGCGTAGACCCAGGACCAGCCCGTGGCGGCGTAGAACGGTCGGGGCAGGCCTTGCGCCGCGAGATCGAAATCCCAGCGCGCGAACTCGCTGCCATCGGGGCGCTTCAGCCTGAACGTCGCGATGTCGCCGTTGCGGTGATCGCGGAATGCGGCGAACGCATGGAAGCTCGCGCCCGGCGCGACGGTATCGGTCGCAAAGGTCTCCTCATGCACCGCGAAGCCGCCGGCGACGCCGCAGCCGATGAACTCGGGCTCCTGCCTGTGCAGCGACAAGGTGTTGATGGCAGGGTCTTCATACGGTTGCGGCGGCGACCAGCGTTCCGCATCGGCGTTGCAGTCGCCGTGACGCGGGTCGACGACGCGGCCGGCCGCATCGTGCAGTTCGAAATGCAGGTGTGGACCCGTGGACGAGCCTGAGCTGCCGACGAGGCCGAGATACTCGCCGGCTTCGACGGTGTCGCCCGGCTGCTTGGGCGTGAGGCTGCCGCGCTTGAGATGGCCGTACCAGGTGATACTGCCGTCGTCGTGGCGCAGGTAGACGGCGTTCCACGGCAGGTCACCCATCGCGCACGAGCGATCCGGATGACCGTCGTTGCGCCCGGCGATCACGCCGGGCGCCGCCGCGACGACGGCGACGGCTTCCTCGTCCATCGCGCGCCACGGGAACGGCCAGAGGAAATAGTCCGTCCCCGCATGGTTGTAGCCGTTGCCGGTGTCGTAAGTGCGCGCACCGCAGGCGTAGTCGCGCAGCCGGTCCGGAAACGCAGGATCGTGATCGACGTAGTTCGAAATGCCGTGGTAGCCCGCATCGCCGCCGCGTTGCGCGCGCAGAGGCCATTGCAGCGGGACGGGCGACGCCTTGCGGCGTTCCAGTGTGGCGCGCAGCGCCGGCGAGTTCAGGGTCGCCGCAATCTGCTGCTGGATCTGCAGGCGGCGCGCCGGGGAGAGCTCGTCGCGCGCGGTGTTTTCCGTCGAGACCCAGCGTACTGCAGGAGTCTGCGCGGCCGCGGCCGCCGCGAAGAGCGCCGCCGCGACCGCCATCGAACCAGCCAATCGTTTCATCGTCGTGTCCCCCCTCGCTTCTGCGCTGGCATGCCGCAGCACGCCTGCGCGCGACAAGCGCTGCCGCATCTTCGCGCGATTTCCGCAAACTTCGTGTGTACATGAGCACGCGGCCGCCGCGCGGTGCCGGCACTAGCCTCTGAGCCCGGAGACGCCGTGCCATTCGCGCCGCGGCCCATCATCGACGAACGAGGAGAACGATCATGCCTGGCATGTCATCGGCGGCGGCTGTGCGCCCGCGCGGCGCAGGAATACGCGTGATCGCGGCTATCGCGATGCTGGTGCTGCAGGCCTGCGCCTTCGTCGCGGCGGCGGCCGGAACGGCGTCGCGGGATCCGGTCGAAGGGTATTGGTGGGGCACCGCGGGTTCCGTGCGCGAGAAGATCGAGGTCGGCCTGCACGTCGTGCGCGGCGACGACGGCAAGCTCGCGCTGCGCCTCACGCAGCCGATATCGAACTATTTCGGCGCGGACGTCGGCGGCGAAGTGAAGCGCGAGGGCGATCGCGTCGTGCACGACGGGTTGTTCCTGTCGCTGCAGCTCGACGGCGACACCTTGCGCGGCACGTATCCCGGACCGAACAGTCCTGCGACGTTCACGCGCGCGAAGCGGCTGCCGGTCGAGGCGCCGCCGCCGGCACTGCCGCAAGGTCCGGCGCCCGTGGTCGCCGACGCCACGGCCTACCTCGGCACGACGGGCGGCGTCGTCAACGCGGTCGACACGCGCGACGGCACGCTGCGCTGGGCGTTCGCCGCGGGCGCGCCGATCTACGGCAGCGTGGCGGTCGCGGGCGACGCGGTCTACGTCGTCGCCGACAACGGGTTCCTGTATCGGCTCGACCGGGCCGACGGCAAGGAGCGCTGGCGCTGTGCGCTCGGCGATGCGGGCGTCGCGCGGGTGCTGCCGCATCCGCAGGTGTTCGACTGGGACTGGCAGGGCGCGCAGCCGGTCGTTGCCGACGATACGGTCTATGTCGGTGCCGGCGACGGCGGCTTTCACGCGGTCGCTGCGGATACCGGCAAGCGGCGCTGGCGTTTCGACACGCGCGGTGCGATCCGCAACGCCGCCGCGGTCGCCGGGGATACGGTCTACGTCGGCAGCCTGGATCACCACGTGTATGCGCTGGCGCGCGCCGACGGCCGCGAACGCTGGCGCAGCGACACCGGTGCGGCGGTCGACGCGGCACCCGTCGTGCACGAAGGGCGTGTGCTCGTCGGCAATCGCGGCGCGGGTCTGCTGTCGCTCGATGCGGCGAACGGCGAAACGAAATGGCGACTGTTCTTCTGGGGATCGTGGGTCGAGTCCACGCCGGTCGTGCGCGACGGTGTGATCTATGTCGGCTCGTCCGACCTGCGCCGCGTCAGCGCGATCGATCCGGCCGACGGCCGCGTGCACTGGCGCAGCGACGTCTACGGCTGGACCTGGGGCACGCCGCTGGTCACGGAAAAGTATATTTATGCCGGCGTCGCCGGCGGCACGCCGTACTTCATCCGCCATGCGGCGAGCTTCAGCGTCCTCGACCGGCGCACGGGCAGGCTCGTCGCACGACGTGCGCTGGCCGACACCGGCGGGCATCAGTGGGGCATCGCCGGATCGCCGGCGCTCGCGGGCGATACGGTCGTCGTCGCGACGATCGCCGGATCGCTCATCGGCTTTCCGCTGATGCCATAGCGATTCGCCATGTCGCCGCGGCCTGCAGCCGCGGCGCGGAGCAGGCATGCTTGTGGCTCTTTCTCCCGTCCGCCGGTGTCCCTTGCCCGTTTCCGCTTCGACCCGCGCGCTGTTGCAGATCCATTTCTGCGTCGTGCTCTGGGGACTCACCGCGATCCTCGGCAAGCTGATCAGCCTGCCGGCCACGGCGCTGGTCTGGTGGCGCATGCTGCTGGTCAGCGCGACGGCACTGTTGCTGCCGCGCGTCTGGCGCAACCTGCGCGCGATGCCGCGGCGACAGCTCGCGATCTATGCGGGCATCGGCGTCGTCGTCGCGCTGCACTGGCTCGCGTTCTACGGCGCGATCAAGCTCGCGAACGCTTCCGTCGCCGTGATCGCGATGGGGCTTTGCCCGATCTTTCTCGCGCTCGTCGAGCCGTGGATCGCACGGCGGCCGTTCGATCCGCGCGAACTCGGTCTGGGTCTCGCCGTCGTTCCCGGCGTTCTGCTCGTCGTCGGCGGCACGCCGCCGGGCATGCAGCTCGGCCTGTTCGTCGGCGTGATCTCGGCGTTTCTCGCATCGGTTTTTTCGGCGCTGAACAAGCGCCATGCCGGGCAATCCGACGCACTCACGGTCACGGCGATCGAACTCGGCGCCGGCACCGTGCTGCTGACGGGCGTCGCGCCACTCCTGGCCGGCGATGCGGCGGCGTTCGTGCTGCCGGGCTGGCGCGACGCGTCGCTGCTCGTCGTGCTCGCCTACGGCTGCACCTTGCTGCCGTTTGCGCTGTCGCTGGTCGCGCTGCGCCAGATCAGCGCCTTCACGGCGCAGCTCGCGATCAATCTCGAGCCGGTCTACGCAATCGCGATCGCGGCGCTGCTGTTCGGCGAGCAGCGCCAGCTCGACGCGGCGTTCTATCTCGGCGTCGTCATCATCGTCGCGGCGGTCATCGTGCACCCGCTGCTCGCGAGGCGGCGATAGGAAAAAACCGGGCGGCGTCTCGCCGTTGCCGCCCGTTGCCGGAAGGCCCCTTGGGGCGGGGCTCGCGGCCGCGTCGAAGAGGGGGGCGGGCGGCCGGGGCAAAAGGTCTCGAAGACCGCGACATTCCTGCCGAGAGCGATCCCTGGCGTCCTTGCGGTCGCGGTCTTCGAGGGAGGTGACCGGCGGACTCGCCGTCCGCGGCGGCCGCCGGCGGGGCTGTGCGCGCCTGGCCGACGGACGTCGCCGTCGATGAGTACTGCGAGAATCCTGAGAACGCTCACCGCACCTGCTTGCAGTTCTCCAGCCACGCGACTTTCTTGAAATCGTCGTAGCGATAGAAGGTGCCGGTAAGCGTGACGCGTTGCTTCGCGCGCAGCGTGAGCACCGTGGCTAGCTGATTGGGCCGGAACAGACACGCCAAGCCGACGCGGAAGTTGGCTTGACCGGGCAGAGGGCCCAGCGCGCGGTCGCGCATCTCGGGAATCTCGAACGACAGGTTGTAGTCGTCGCCGTCCTGCTGGATGTAGTCGACCTTGCCGCTGAGCGTGTACGTGCGTCCTTTGTGGCGTGCATTCAGGGCGACGACGTTGGCCTTCGCTTCGTTGGCGATCTCCATCGAAAACACGTACGCGTCTTTTTTGGCCGAGAACTCGGCGTTCTGTGCCTTGGCCCCCTGTGCCGCGGCCAGCCGGCCGGCTTCGCCGCCTCGCGCTTTTGCCAGCAGTTCGCACATGTAGCGCTTGATGTCTTCCTGCTTGGCCAGCACGCCCCTGTCGATCTTGACCATCATGTCGATCCGGGTCGCCGTACCCTTTCCGGTGACGGAAACCAGCGTCGGAATCGCACGTGTGGTCGCGGTCGCGCGCTGTTCCACCAGCATGGTTCCGCCCTCGGAGTCTTCCGTGATCACGTCCATCTTTTCCGCGATCATGATGCCGCGCACCTGGCTCAGTGCCTCGGCGGGGCCGAGGTCGTCGACCGTGACGCTGCTCGTGTACTGCGTGCTGCTGAACGGGCTGCCGCTCTTGGCGAAATTGGCTTCGCATGTACCGGCCGCGGACGTCTGTGCGCCCGCCGCGCCGCCGGCGCACACGATCAGCGCCCATATCGAGCGAATAGCGCGAGGGCGTCGCGACGGTGCGGCGTTCGAGCGAGGGTTCGATGTCAGGCCGGCAGGGGAGAAACGGCGCATTGCGGAATCCTTGATGGTGTCTGGAGGGTGAAGGGGCGAGGCGGACCGCGTTGCGCCGGAAGCCCCCGCCTGCCAGGGGCAGGCGGCGAGGTTGCGGGAATGGGCAACCGAGCACTGGGCCGGAACCGCGACGGCTGAGGAGGAGAGGTACGCGCCGGCAAGCGGTGCGAGGCCGCCGAGGCGCACGTCGGTCACCGCCGGGCCTGCCCGTCGCCGGGTCATCGATGCTCGGCCGGCCCACCGGTGTCCCGCGGCCATCCGGTCAATGGCCTATTCCATGCCGCCCCTGAAGATCCGGTCCGAGGCCTGCGTCGCGAGCAGCACTTCGCCGTAGATCGGTACGATCACCGAGACGAGCACGGTGCCGTCCATGCCGATCCAGCGGTCGCGTCCTCGGCTGTTGTCGGAGCCTTCGCCCGGCAGGTCGAAAGCGGACACGGTGGTCTGCACGGTACCGGTCGTGGTCGCGATCGAAATCGTCTGGCCCGGTTCGAGCAGCTTGCGCGGCGCGCGACCGGGTTCGAGCAGCCAGAGTCCGTTGACGTCGCCGGGATTCGTACGCGCCTCGAGTACGAGGCCGCCGTTGGCGAGTACGGCGCTGGCCCCGAAATGGCTCCAGGTGCGGTTCGGCTCGGGGCCGTAGGTGCCGGGTATGCCGATCACCGCGACGAGCTCGGGCCGCTGCCCCGTGCGGACGCGCCAGAAGCCCGTGGGGCTGCTGTCGGCCGTCTGCACCCGTGCGTTGAATGCGGCGTAGGCGCCGTTGGCGCTCAGCGAATCGGGATTGAAATTGGCCCAGGTCGCGTCGCCCCAGTTCGGGCCGTAGTAGCCCGACACGTCCCCGTAAGCCAGCGGGCGGTTGCGCGCGCCGTCGTGCCAGAACAGGCCGTATTCGCTGACTGCGCCGGACGTGCGGCGGAAGTAATTGAAGAAGTAGAACTGATTGCCGATGCCGGGATAGGCCGGCTCGAATTCGTTGGTGAAGGTCGCCGTGGCGATGCCGAGGTCGGGACCGCGTGCGCCGGTTTCGTCGTCGACTGCGATCGCGCGCGGCGCGCCGCTGCAGATTTCCCAGATACCGCCGCGCGAGCCGCTCGCGTCGAAGACGCCATAGACACGGCCGTCGCGCGTGACGCTGAGATCGGCGTACATGTCCCAGTTGGTCTGGAAGGTATCGCCGGCGGCGAGCCCCGGCGCGAGCGCGGCGTCGGCGGTGCCGGCGCGCAGGCACGGCTTGTTGCCGATGCCGGGCACGTATTTGACGATGGCATGACTGCTGCCGTTGGTCGGGCTCAGCACGCTTGCATCGAGCAGGGCACTGCCGCCGGTCAGCGCGCGGCCGGTCGCGAACGTCGAGGAATCGGCGAAGCGCCAGCCGGGACCGAAGCCCGGCCCGAGCAGGCCCTCGGTCTGCGCGCGGGCGATCTCGAGGTTGCGCGTGCCGTCCCAGAGCCACATGCCGTAGCTCGAATTCGTGGACGAACCGGCTTCGCCGGCACGCGCCGTCAGCAGGCGCCGGCCGTCGGGCGACGCAGCGCCTTCGCCGGAATAGATGGTCTGGAACACGTGCGCCGCCTCGGCGCCGCTGCGGCCGGGACCGGTCGTGCCGGCGACGCCGAGCTGGGCATAGCGGACGAGCGCGCCGAGCTGGCGCGCCCAGTAGCCGGCGAGGCTGTCCGGGCTCGATATGCGCAGTCCGACGAGGTCGCCGCCGGCATCGCCGAGGATCTCGTCGTAGAAGCTGCGGCTGGTGCCGTTGGGCAGGCCGGCGGTGATGACACGGCCGTCTTCGCCGGCGACGACCCGCCAGGAGGCGGTCTGCGCCGCGGCGAGCGGCGCGTAGAGCAGCGCCGCAGCAAGCGCGGCGCCCAGTTTCGCGTTCGACATGAGTCTCTCCGAATTCAGGGGAACCTGCGCCGGCGTCCGTGCTGTTCGAAGCCGTTTCCGTGCGGGTCATGGACATGCCATGGGCCGGCGCAGGGGACGCATGCTAGTGTTCACGACGAACTTCGTAGGCACGGATGGATAACGGTGCGGTAACGGATGGGTAACGCCGCGATCTGCGACGATTTCCTCCCCGGAGAACCGGCGCATGACGGCGCCGGCGCCGCCCCTTCAGCACAGATGAAGACCGAACAAGACGCCCCCGAACGGAATTCCTACAGCTACCGCTTCGGCACTGCCGAATTCGATGAGGCGCGCTTCGAACTGCGCGTGGCCGGTCTGCCGGTCGACGTCGAACGGCGCGCGCTCGAGGTGCTGGCCTACCTGCTGCGCCATGCCGGCGAGGTCGTGACCAAGGAAGAACTGCTGCGCGAGGTCTGGGCCGGGCGCATCACGGTCGACAAGGTGCTGCCGAACGCGATCAACAAGCTGCGCCGCGCGCTCGGCGAGGCGAATGCCGAGCGCGTGCAGACCCAGGCCCGCATCGGCTATCGCCTCGACGGTGCGATCGAACGCATCGCGGTCGGGCGCCGGCTCGCGAGCCGGCTCGATCTCTCGGCGGGCCAGCCCGTGCCGGGGCGCGAGAATTTCCAGCTGCGACGCCAGCTCGGCAGCAACCGCGGGAGCGAGGTCTGGCTGGCCGAGCACGCCAAGACGCGCGAGAAGCGCGTCTACAAGTTCGGCGCCGACGGCGAACGCCTGCGTTCGCTCAAGCGCGAAGCCACGCTGTCGCGCGTACTGCAGGAAAGCCTCGACGACCGCGCGCACTTCGTCGACATCATCGACTGGAACTTCGAGAACCCGCCGTTTTTCCTCGAATGCCACTACGGCGGCGAAAGCCTGCTCGCGTGGTCGGAGCAGCATCTGTCCGCGCTCGGCAGCGACGAGCGCGTCGCGCTGTTCCTGCAGATCGCCGATGCGGTCGCCGCGGCGCACGGCGTCGGCGTGCTGCACAAGGACCTCAAGCCGGCCAACGTGCTGATCGCGCAGGCCGATTCCGGCTGGCATATCCGCCTGACCGATTTCGGCAGCGGCCGCCTGCTCGACCCCGAGCGTCTCGAATCGCTCGGCATCACGCAGCTAGGTCTCACCGTCACCCAGAGCATCGCGACCGATTCGTCGGCGGGTACGCCGCTGTACGTCGCGCCCGAAGTGTTCGCCGGTCACGCCCCGACGGTGCAGAGCGACGTGTTCGCGCTCGGCATCCTGCTGTATCAGCTGCTGGCTGGCCGGCTCGACAAGCCCATGGTGTCGAGCTGGGAGCAGGACGTCGCCGACGAACTGCTGCGCGAGGACATTCGTCTCGCGACCGACGGCGATCCCGAGCGGCGCCTTGCGACGGTCGCCGAACTCGCCGCGCGTCTGCGCGACCGCGAGCCGCGCCGCGTGCGGATCGAGTCGGCGCGGCGCAGCGAGGAACAGGCGCGCAGCGTGCGCGAATCGCTCGCGCGCAATCGCGCGCGGCGGCCGTATCTGGTCGCACTCGTCGTCGCGCTCGCGGCGGGCGTCGCCGTCGTGCTCGGTCTCTACGGCGCCGCGCTGCGCGCACGCAACCTTGCGCAGCAGGAGCTCGATCGCGCCACCGCGATCAACCGCTTCCTCAACGAAGATCTGATCGGCCGCTCCAATCCGCTCGTGGTCGCCAAGGGCCAGAGCGCGTCGCTCAAGGACATCCTGCTCGGCGCGCGCGAGCGCGTGTCGCGGCGGTTCGGCGCGCAGCCGCTGACCGAGGCCTCGATCCGCATGAGCCTGGTGACCCTGTTCAACATGCTCGAGCTGTTGCCGGAGGCCGAGGACGAAGCGCGGCGCGCACTGGCGCTCTACGAAGACAGCGAAGGCGCCACGAGCCGCGGCGCGCTCAAGGCGCGCAGTTTTGTCGCGCGAATACTCGCGCGCACCAGCAAGTTCGACGAGGCGCTGAAGGAACTCCGGACGCTCGATGCGCTGACCGCGAAGACCAGCGACGCCTACGCGAAATACGTGCGCGCGTCGGCCTGGAGCGTCTACCTGATGAATCAGGGCGAATACGCCAAGGGGCTGGCGGAACTCCGCGTCGCGATACCGATCGTGCGCGAAACCGAACCCGACAACGTCACGCAGCGCGATTCGCTGCGCATGGATCTGATCAATGCGCTGACACAGACCGGCGACCTGGCCGGCGCGCGGGCCGAAGGCGCCGCGCTCATTGCCGAGATCGCCGCGCGCGACGACGACAACGGTCTCGTCGTCGCGTTCGCCAAGGCAGCGGTCGCGCGCACGTACACGCTCGAGGGCGATCTCGCGACCGCCGAAACGCAGCTCGTCGACGCGCAGCAGACCATCGTTACGCTGCTCGGCGCCGCGCACACGCGCAACATCATGGTGCTCAGCGATCTGTTCGATATCGCGGTGCGCCGGGCCGACTGGCCCAAGGCGCTCGACTACGCGCAGCGCGTGCACGAAGGCGCGCTCGCGAAATTCGGCCCCGAGCACAACATCAGCGCGGTCACGGCCATCAATTGGGGCCAGGCCTTGTTCGAGAGCGGCGACGCCGACGCCGCCGACGGCAAAGTGCGCCCGTCCCGCGCACACCTCGTCGCGCAGTTCGGCGAAATGAATCCGCAAAGCCAGATGGCCACGTACTGGCTCTGCGCGATCTCGCTCGAACGGCGCAAACCCGACGAGGCCGCGCGGCTCGCCGCGGTGCTGGATCCGGCAGCGCTCGAAGCCGGCGGCGCCGACGGTTTCTGGAAACTGCGCGTCGATGCGCTGCAGGGACTGATCGCCGCACAGCGCGGCGATCGCGCTGCGGCGCTGCCGTCGCTCGCCGCCGCGGTGGATGGGCTGGCCAAGGCCGACGGCGGCCGCAGCCGCGTATACGCCAATGCGGAGCGAGCGCTGGGACGGCCCGCGACCCCGTGAATCATCGCGGCGCCCGCGGTCACTGTGAATCGCCGCATCGCGCGCTGCCGCGCGCGACGCGATCGCGTCATCCGGCGCCGAGCTTCGCGAGCATGCGTTTGAGCGCGAAGTGGCGATAGCTGTGGAGCGCGAGACCGCGGATTTCCTTCCAGTTCGGCTTCGCGCCGACCCTGAGCGCGATCCAGCCGTTGTGGCCCATGTACGGCGGTATCGAATAGCGCTTGTCGCCGGTGTAGAGCCCTTGCTGCTCGACGCCGACCCAGAAGCCGAAGGTCAGCGTCTCGTCGTAGCGATACGCCATCGCGAACGTGCGCTTGCCTGCCTGCCATGACGGCGCGCCGAAGCGCGGGTCCTCGACGACTTCGGGCAACGACAGACAGAACTCGCGCAGCGGTTCGACGAGCTTCTGCACGGCCGACGCGAGCATGGGGTCGCGCTCTTCGGGGCTCATCTGCGCCTTCGGCGGAACGATGACGATGGTCTTGCCGATCTGCTTGCTCAGCGCGGCGGGGGCGACTTTTTCGTAGGCGTCGCGCACGAGACCGGCGACGCGCTTCCAGTCGAGCCCCTTGTCGAGTTCCACGCCGAGCCAGCCGCGCGGCCCGACATAGGGCGGCACGAAGAAGTATTCCGGTTCGTCGCGCACGTGCTGCTCCTGGGCGCCCGGCGGGGAGCCGAGCCAGAGCGCGACGCGGCCGTCGCCGTGATGATTGAGCGCGAAGCTCGCGTAAGTCTTGCCGCCGCGCACACGGAAATTCGGCGAGCCGTGTGACACGTACTCTTCGGATTCCGGAAACGACAGGCAGATTTCGCGGACTGCGGCTGGAATGTCTTTGGCCATGGCACGCAGCGGCTGGGGCGGGATCGCAGTCTGTTGCAGCGGCCGCGCCGCCCGCAAGGCGCGCTGCAGCGACGCGTCCGGCAGGATGTGGAGAAACGGGCGAACGCCGATTTCTCCATCGAGCGGCGCAATCGAAGCGTGCGCGCGTTCCCTGAGAATCAATCGCTTGCGCGATCGACCCTCGTGCGATCCCTGCCGGGATCGCCCTGGCAGACAGTATCTCAACAGCCTGCTAGGGCTCGACCGCTGCGGCATGCTCGTAACTCAGCACGCGCGCGAGCCGCCATTGCGTGCCGTCCTTCTTCCACACGTGCGCGAACCGCGCCTCGCCGGCGAGCGTGTCGGCCTCGCCCGGCGCGAGGCGATAGAACCGGTGCACGCCGGTCTCGATCGCGCCGTAGTCGCCCAGCGGCTGCACGAACACGCTGTCGGCGACGAGTTCGCGCCGCGATTTCGGATCTTCGCCGCGCGCCTGCCGCGCGCACAGGTTGCGGATCGACTCGACGAACGCGGCACCGGAATCGGCGGTCTGGCCCCATTGGTCGTGATAGAACTCGAAGTCCGGCGTGACCAGCGCGGCGATCGCATCGAAATCGCAGCGGTCGAACACGGCTGCGAACAGCGCGGCATCTTTGTCCCGGATCGTGGCGCGGAGCTCGGGCGAGCCCGGTCGCGACGGCGCGAGTCGCGGTTTTTCGGCGCGGGCGGACGCGACGAAGACGAGCGCGCCCAGCGCGACGGCCATCAGGCGTTGCGGCATGGTGTAATCCTTGTTTTGTGGTAAATGTTGATTGCCGTCGAGCGGCCCGCCTTGGGGCTCGCCGGCCAACCGTGCTAGCGCCGGTTCGTCAGCGCGAAATAGGTCAGGTTGCCGACGCCGACGGCCGCGGCGATCACGGCGATCGCGCCCGGCGTGATGTCGTTCCAGCCGATCACCTGGATCAGTGCGAAGCCGCCGGCCAGTGCGATCAGCGTGATGCCCGAACGCAGCGACGCGTAGCGCCGCTGCAGGGCCTCGCCGTCGAGGATGGAGCGGATCAGCTCGTCGGAGCTGCCGGCGCGCATCATCAGGATGCGCATGCGCGCGTCGATGAGCAGCTTGATCACGTAGGCGATGCTGCCGAACAGCGCAACGGGAACCAGGAACTGAGTGGACATGGGCGCTCCGCAAACCGTCGGCATCTGGGCCGGTCGCGGCAATGGATACGCGCGCGGGCCGGGCGGTTGCAAGCCGTTGCGGCCGCGCTGCGGCGTCGCGTCCTGCAACCGCCGCCGCCGATTCCGTATCTTGCGGCGCATGGAGCGACGCCGACCATGAACCCGGACCGCGTGCTGGTAGATGCCGTGCTCGCACGGCGCGCGGGCGCGTTCGAGCGTCTCGTGGCCGACCATCAGGGCCTGTGCTGGCACATCATCCAGCGGCTCGTGCGGCATCCGGAGGACACGCGCGAGTTGTGTCAGGAGGCATTCTTGCGCGTGCACCAGTACCTGCACCAGTTCCGCTACGAGAGCACGCTGAAGTCGTGGATAGGCCGCGTCGCCTATGCGGTCGCGCTGCGTCATCTCGAGAAGAAACAGGTGCCGCTCGTCGACAGCGCTGCCGACGGCGAGGCGGATCCGCTGCTGCAGGAAAGCGACGGCTTCGATCTGGAATCGGCCTGGGCCGACACCGAGCTGCGCGGTCATCTGCACGCGGCGATCGATGCATTGCCGCCGCTGCCGCGCATGCTGCTGACCCTGTACCACCTCGACGAACTCGCGATACCCGAGATCGCGCAGATCAGCGGATTGCCGGCCGGCACGATCAAGAGTCATCTGTTCCGCAGCCGCCTGCGCCTGCGAGAGCTGCTGCAGAACCGTCTGGGAGAAACGCCATGAATACCTTGCCGCCGCTGACCCCGGATCAGGAACAGGAGTGGGCGAAACAAGAACGCGCGTTCGAGGCGGAGCGTCGCGGCGACGCGAGCCGCGACGACGCCGGCGCGTATCGCCTGCTCGCGCGCGCGCTGCGCACGCCGCTGTCCTCTGCGCCGCCGACCGGATTCGCCGCTGCGATCGCGCGGCGCGCCGAGCGCGACACCTTGCTCGATGCGCGCTGGGAGCGGCGCGGCGTCGCCGCATTGCTGCTCGCGCTCCTGCTGCTCGCGGTCGGCGGCCTGTTCCTGCACGGACAGACCTGGCTCGCCGACCTGCACGCCACGCTGCCGTCGCTGCCCCGCCTGTTCAACGGCTGGAGCCTGTTGCTGCTGATCGCGTTCGGCGTTGGTAACTGGCCTGCGCTGCGACTGCAGCGCTGAACCGTACGGCGGCGAATCCGCGCCGCCTTCACCGGTATGGCGAATCGGACTATGGGTCCGTGATTTTCGGCCTATGAGCCGTCTGCGGATCCGCCTTAGGATCGGCCTCTCTGCGGCTTGCGTCCGGCAGGTCTGTACGACGACTTGGGGAGATTCGTATGCGGAAGTCGATTCGCGGCTGGCGCGCGTTGGGCGCGCTGGCCGGTCTTGTGGTGTTGCCGGCGCCGCCGGTCCTGGCTTCGCACGACGAGGCCAAGCACATCGAGGAATTGCTCGAACAGGGCGAAGGCCATGAAAAGGGCCGCGACCACGAGGAGGGCCAAGGCCGCGAAGAGTCCTGGCAGATCGAGCAGCGGCAACTCTGGTTCGAACGCTCCCGCGGCCTGCGCGGGAATGCCGATGCCGGACGCGAACGCGCGGCGGCCGTCGAGACGCTGAAGGCACTGCGCCGCAGCAAGGATCCGATCCAGCAGGCGGCCGGAGAAAGCTGGGAACCCGTCGGTCCTTCGTCGATGACGATGACGGACTGGATCATGGGCCGCGTCGCCGGGCGCCTCAACGCCGTGACGCCGGTGCCGGGCAACGAGGATACGGTCTACATCGGCTCGGCGGCGGGCGGCGTCTGGAAGACGACGAACGCGGGCACGAGCTGGACACCGGTGTTCGATCAGGTCGGCACCCTGCCGATCGGCGCGGTGACGCTCGATCCGAACGATTCGAATTCGGTCTGGGTCGGCACCGGCGACAAGAACGGCGGCGGCTGCGCCGGCTATTTCGGTCAGGGCGTGTTCCTCAGCACCGACGCGGGCGCGACCTGGAACGCGCGCAACGGCGCAGGCGCGACCGCGATGCCGCTGTCCATCGTCAACGCGGTGGCGGTGCAGCCGACCGACAGCAACGTGATCCTCGCCGGCGGGGCGGGCAACTGCAGCGCGAGCGGCACGCTCAACGGCGCCGGCGTGTTCCGTTCGACCGACCGCGGACTGACCTGGACGCGCGTGCTCAGCACCAACGTCGAGGACATCGTGTTCGTGCCCGGCACGAATACGGTGTACGCGGGACTCATCAACAGCGGCGTGTCGAAATCGACCGACGGCGGCGCGAACTGGACGCCGGTCAATACCGGCCTCAATCCGAGCGGCTCGCGCCTGCGCCTGGCGATGTCGCCCAGCGACAGCAACACGCTCTATGCACTGATCGGCGACCGCCTGTATCAGACGACCAACGGCGGCACGAACTGGACCCAGACCCAGGCCGACGCCTGCGAAGGCCAGTGCACGTACAACCTGACGATCGCGGTGCATCCGACCGATCCGTCGACGATCCTCGTCGGCACGATCCGCCATGCACGGTCGACCAACGGCGGCACGCAACTGACCGCGCTGACGAGCACCTGGGGCACGTCGCAGAAAGTGCATCAGGACACGCACGTCGTGCGCTATTCGGCGACCAATCCGAACCGCTTCTGGGTCGGCACCGACGGCGGCCTCTGGCGCACCGACGACGGCGGCCTGTCGTACGTCAACATGAACGCCAATCTCAACATCATGCAGTTCTACGACATCGCCGTGCATCCGACCGACGTCAACATCGTGTTCGGCGGCGCACAGGACAACGGTTCGTCGGGACGCCGCACCAGCCTGCAGTGGGGGCTCACCTTCGCGAGCGGCGACGGGTTCATGAATGCGGTCGATCCGACCCAGCCGTCGCGCGTGTTCCAGACCAGTTATCCGAGCAGCAATTTCCCGACCATCGTGCGCTCGAACGCCAGCGGCAGTCTCGGCAGTTTCGAGCTCGTGCCGCGCACCGGCCTCGTCGCGTCGGCGCAATTCCCCTGGGTCACGCCACTGGCCGTCGCCGGCAACCAGCTGTTCGTCGCGTCGAACACGCTCTACCGCACGACGACCGACGGCAACAGCTGGACGGCCGTGTCGCCGAACATGGCCAGTGCCGCGAGCGTGGTCACGCCACAGCTGATCGGCGTGCTGATGCCGACCTATGCAGGCACTTCGGGCGGCCGCATCTATTTCAGTCCCGACGCGTCGGTGCCGTCACCGACGTTCACGAACGTCACCGGCGACTATCCGGGCGGCAACGTCTCCGACATCGCGATGGATCCGACCAACGCGCAGCGCGTGTTCATCACGCGCGCGGGCTTCGGCGCGTCGCGGCTGTACCGCTCGACCACGGGCGGCACGAACTGGATCGCAGTCGGCGCGGGTCTGCCGAACGTGCCGGCCAACAGCGTCGCGGTCGATCCGTTCAACACCAATCGCATCTTCGTCGGCACCGACGTCGGCGTGTACGAGAGTACCGACGGCGGCGACAACTTCAGCCCGTTCTCCGCCGGCCTGCCGCTCGGCATCGTGATCAGCGATCTCGAGATCGACGACACGCCGCACGTGCTGACCGCGGGCAGCTACAGCCGCGGCGCCTGGCGCGTGGTGCTGAGCGCGAGCGCGAGCAATGCGCCGCCGACGCCGGATTTCAGCGCGACCGTCAACAACCTGACCGCGAGCTTCACGAGCAGCGCGATCGATTTCGACGGCACCATCGCGTCGTACAGTTGGAACTTCGGCGACGGCAGTCCGGCATCGACGCTCGCGAGTCCGAGCCACACGTATGCGACCTACGGCGCTAAGACGGTCGTGCTGACCGTGACCGACGACGACGGCGCGAGCGCCAGCTTCTCGCGCGTCGTGCGCCTCTTCGCGCCGCCGGTTCCGCTGACCAACGGCGTGACCGTGTCGGGCCAGAGCGCGCCGCAGAACGACGAGCTGCGCTATTCGCTGCTCGTGCCGACGGGCGCGACGAACCTGAGTTTCGTGACGAACGGTGCGGCCGGCGAAGATGCCGACCTCACGGTCCAGCTCAACGGCGAAACGATCTGCGAATCCGCCGGTGCGACCGCTGACGAAACCTGCAACATCGCGAACCCGCCGGCCGCGGGCAACTACCTCGTCATCGTGCTGGCCTATTCGGCACTGACCAATCAGTCGATCACGGGCAGCTACAGCATGGCCGACGTGATTTTCCGGAACGGGTTCCAGCCCTGATGCAGGCGGCTTTCGCGAAGCCTTCGCCCTGACGCGACGACGCCGGCCGCGCTGCGCGGCCGGCGAGCGAACCGGAACGGCGGGAGCGCAAACGCTCCCGCCGCGATGAGCCTCACGGATTGCATTGCGGCATCCACGGCTTGGCCTCGCAGAGCGGATCGGAGCCGTCGCCGCCATCGTCGCCGCCTCCGCCACCGCTGCTGCCGAACGTGCCGGTGCGCGGACTGCCGTTGAGCAACGGATTCGGTTCCGCATCGAGGTCCAGCGCGTACACCGAGAAGCTGCGCGTGCCGGCGCGGAACGCACTCGGTAAGGTGATCTCGAAGCCGCTGTTGGCGCCCCTGCCGTAGACCTGCTGCACGTCCGGACGCGTTACGCCCGTCGCGCCACTCGTGACGAAGGTGCTGCCGGAATACACGTGCACGGTCAGGGTCGAGTCCGGATGGTCCGGGTCGAAGCTCCAACCCCGAAGCTTGCCGTTGACGACGTCGATCGCGTCGAACGAACCCAGCGGCGACTGATTGGGCCGCGTGAACAACACCTCGTTGCTCGCGACGCTGGAATCGGTCGGGTCGACGACGCGCCAGTAGCTGAAGACGGATTCGTTGCTGACGTCGTAGACGAAGCGGCCGATGTTGTCGACTTCGGCCACCGGTTCCCAGTGCTTCGGGAAGTGAGGCGCAATCACGCGGGCGCGCTGTATCTGGACGCGTCGGCCGCCGCCGCTCCAGAGCAGCAGCTGATTGCCGGCCGCGGTCGGGAACAGGAAGTTCGCGGAATTCGGCTTCGTCGCCGGATTCGTGATCCAGACGGGCGCCATGACGACGTCATGGTCGTCCCAGGGCCCTTTGAGACGAACGAAATAGATTGCTTCGTAGGGCGTCACCGAGAACAGCTCGGCGCCGAAGTCGGTCGCGCTATGGAGCGCCACGGTCTTGATCGGCGCGTCCGGCCGTGACGGCGACCAGAGTTCGGCGTATTCGAATGGCTCCACGCTGCCGTCGTGTTGCTGCGGAAAGCTCTTTCCCCAGACTTTGAAGGTCAACGGCGCCTGGTTGTCGGCGAGCGCAAATTCGTCGCCCATGACATGGCCGCCGGCGGCGTACATGCCTACGCTGCGGTCCATGGTCGTGCGGAAGGTGCGTCGCCCGTCGAGACCGGTCAGGAAGGTGGCCGGGCTCCAGCCCAGTGCGGCCGGCACCACCATGCCGGTGCGGCCGCGCGGCGAGAAGTCTGTTTCGCCGTTGGCGCGCTGCACCACTTCATACGGCTGGCCGGGATAGTGAACCCAAGGCCTCACGAAGCTTCCGTCGGCCTTGCGTGCGCCCCAGTAGGCGTTGTCGTGGCGTTCCGCATGCCTGTCGTAGTGGGCGGTAGGCGATACACGCCAGCCGTTGCGCAGCAGCGTCATGAAACTGCCCAAGCTGTCCATCTGTTGGGCGGGATCGTCGTTGTTGATCTCGACGGTGTTGACGATACGGCGCAGCGTGTCGCGCCTGGCTTGATCCGCAGGCAGGCGGGTGTAGTCGGCGGTGGCCGGCAGCACGTGATTGAGCTGCACGTGGACGGATTGGTGCGGATCGCTGCGGAAGCCCGGCAGGATCTTGCCGTAGAACTCGTTGAGGTCGCCGCTGTTCTGCGTGGGCCAACCGTTGACGGTGTTGTAGTGATTCGGATGGTCGTGAGAGCCCGGCGGATGATTGCCGCCGTCGTAGTAGTTTTCCTGCCCGTTGATCAGCACGAGGCCGCCGTCGGCGGCGTTGATGTATTCCAGGAACGGCCGGTTGGCGTCGTAGTTCGCCCAGGACGTCGAGTGGTTGTTGCGCGAAAAGAAGTCGTAGCCGTAGGCCCAGGCCATGTTCTGTACGCGGGGCCAGGCCAGCACGGCCGACGGGTCGTCGTGACCGCGGGTATGGGAATGCAATTGCCCGGTGTAGACGTTCCAGCCGCCGAGTTCGTAGGCGAACGTCGTGCGGTTGGTCACGCGGGCGGCCGGATCCGGCAGCATGCGTGCGGTGTTGATGTGAGCGCTCGACTCTTGCGCCGAAGCGGCGTGCGCGAGCGCAAGGCTCAGGCACAGCGCGACGGGATTGAGGCAGCGTAACGACGGAAACATAGGGCTTCTCCTGGTAGGGCCGCGGCGGAAAATGGCCGCGGCACATCCGGGAGACGGAAGCGCGCGCCGGAAAACATCACACATTTAGCATTTTTTGCAAAAATGCGGTCCGCCATGCGGGAGCGCGTTCGGAAAACGTTATTCCGTGCGGCGCGGCGGTCGATGCGGCGATTCGCGCAGGAGGGATGCAGAGGCGCAGCGCCGGATGGCGCGCCGGTGGCTGCAGTCTTGCCGCACCACGGCTTTCCGCGACAAGATGGCGCATGCTGCTGCGCCTCCACCATGCCGCGATCATCTGCTCGGACTACGCCGTTTCGAAGCGCTTCTACGCGGGAACGCTGGGGCTGCGCATCGTCGCCGAGAACTACCGGGCGGAACGCGACTCCTGGAAGCTCGATCTCGCGCTGCCCGATGGTGGGCAGGTGGAATTGTTTAGTTTTCCCGCTCCGCCGCCGCGTCCTTCGTATCCCGAGGCGCGCGGCTTGCGTCACCTGTGTTTCGCCGTCGACGACGTCGAGGCCTGCAAGCGCGAACTCGAAGCGCGCGGCGTCGCCGTGCAGGACGTTCGCGTCGATGAATACACGGGCAAGCGCTTCGTATTCTTCAGCGATCCGGACGGGCTGCCGCTGGAGCTCTACGAACGTTGAGCGATGTGGCTAGTAAGGTGCAGGTAGGTCGTCCGATGCGACACCGGCGAAGGCGAGCAGCTGGTTTGCCAGCGCGTGAATGCGCTGGTCGTTGTCAGCGACGTTGGCGCGCAGGAACAGGCGATATCGGCCGCTCACGCAGCCCTCGAGCGTGATCGATCCGCCGTCGAGCGCATAGCGCTCGCCGCGTACCGGTGCGACACCGTCCTGGGATAGCTGGTCGAACTCGCGTGTGAAGAATTCTGCCTCGCTGTCGGCGACAGCCCGCTTCCACCCCCTCGAATAGGAAGGAATCCCGGGCTCGGGAGGCGACGCCTCGCTACGCGGAGGAGGCGGCGACGGCGACGGAAAGCCGACGCCGCCGTTCTGCCAGGCCAACGCCGTCCAGGTACCGTCGTTGCCGCGTCGCAGTTCGGCGTACGTCGGCCGTTCGAACGAAAATTCCCGCGTGACGGCATAGCTGTCTTCGAGGCCTGTGTCGCAGCGCTGGAACAGCGTATCCGGCAGATCGGCGCCGCGATGACGTTCGGGACTGCTGACGAGCGCGAGCCAGCCCCGGGTTTCGGCGTCGGAGAGATCCACGTCCGCCCGCGGCGGGATGGGCGCCGCCGGTACCGCAGCTGCGCGCGTCGGTTGCTGCACGACAGCCAAGCCGGCGGCGCCGGCGATCAGCGCCGCCGCCATCGTCGCAATGCATGGCCAGCACAAAGGGCTGTGAGACGTCACGGCGTCAGAGGTTCTGGTAATTCGGCCCCGCGCCGCCTTCC